>CAYMWP010000054.1:0-27506 GCA_964393895.1 uncultured Anaerolineales bacterium
GTTTGCTATGAGAACCTCTTTTGTCAAGTCGCGTAGCAAGTTATGCGGCATTGCGAAAAAACCAAAAACAGTCGCAGAACTTTCACTTTCTTGGTGTCCTTCGTGCCCTTTGTGGTTCTCCAAAATAGGTATGCCTGAACGCTTACGCTACTTCTATGATAGCAGAGTGGGAAGCAGGGGGCAACGATTGCGCGGCGAACGGTCAGATTTGGGGGGTGAACGGGTAGCGGTCCGGGGACAGGTTGCCCAGAGGCGACTTGCCCAATTCCCCCACATGCACTATACTTTTTCTACCTTTCGCCAGCGACCTGGTGAGATGTTCTTTACCGATCCGAACAGGATGCGCTTGTCCGCGGACCTCGTCGAGTATCCGTCCTGTTCCCGCTGGGCGGGGACCGTCTTTGGGAGGGACGAGATGAAAGATCAGAACAAGGACGAGAAGCAACTCATCGCCGAGTTGGCAGAGCTGCGCCAGCGTTTGACGGAATTGGAATCTCTGGAAAGCGAGCGCCAGCGGGCCGAGGAGTTGCTGCGTAGCCGTGACCGCGATCTGACCTTGCTCGGTCAAGCGGGCCAGGACCTCGCGGTCACGCTCAACCTGCAGCAGGTCACGGAACAATTGCTGCCGGTGGCGGCAGAGATCATGGAGGCCGAGGGCGCTTCGGTCTGGCTGCGGGACGAGTCGCTGGAGGGTTGGCTGGTCTGCCGGACGGCCTACCACTATAGCTACAAACATTCCCCGGTTGACCTGCGCGTGCGTCCTGGCCAGGGAGTGGTGGGCTGGGCGGCTAAGCAGGGGGAGAGCGTCATCGTGCCCGACGTGCGAAAAGAGCCGCGCTTCTTTTCCGGCATTGACGAGCAGACCGGCTTCCGCACCGCCTCTCTGTTGGCCGCGCCGCTCTGGGCGCGCGACCGGGTGATCGGCGTGCTGGAGGTGGTCAACAAGCGGCAGGGCGGGTTCGACGAGTACGACTTGCTCCTGGTCGAGGCGCTGGCTGCTTCCGCCGCCAGCGTGATCGAAAACGCCCGCCTGACCGAGGCCATGCGGCAGCGCACCGTCGAGCTCCAGGCCTGTTACAAGCGGCTGGGCGACTTTTCCCGCCTGCTGTTCGACGACCTGCGCGGGCCGCTGGGCCTGATCGTCAGCTTTGCCCAGGTGTTGGAGGCGGATCACGCCGCGCTCTCGGAGGAGGAATTGCATCATTACCTGCACGCTATCTCGCAGCGGGGCAGTGAGATGATCGGCCTGATTGACGATCTGTTGGCGGTGCGGGACGAGCTCCCCAAGGAGGGCGGGGTGGAGGCGCTCCCTCTCGATATGGCCGTCATCGTGGGCGACGCCGTGGAGCGGCTGTACTATATGATTGGAGAGCGCGGGGTCGAGATCAAGCTGCCCGAGCGCTGGCCGGTGGCGCTGGGCCACGGCCCGTGGGTGGAAGAGGTGTGGGTCAACTATCTCACCAACGGCATCAAGTACGGCGGCCAGCCCCCGCGCGTGGAGCTGGGCGCGGACGTGGGGCAAATCGCCGGCCTGCCCCCCGACGTGGTCCGCTTTTGGGTGCGCGATAACGGCCCGGGCTTGCCGCCAGAGGAGCAGGTGCGCCTGTTCGCCCCAGGCGCGCGCCGCGAGAGCGAGTTCGAGATGGGGCTGGCGCTCGCCCGCCGCATCGTCGAAAAACTGGGCGGGCAGGTGGGTGTGGAGAGCCAGGTGGGCCAGGGCAGCCTGTTTTACTTTACGTTGCCTCTGGCCGGATGACCCAAAGGGTTTTCTGAAACCCTTTGGGTCTGGGAGAAAGAGAGGAGAGAAATGATGGACAATAGACGTCTTTCCCTGTGGGCAGCGGCGTTGATCGGGGCGGCGCTGACCGGCCTGTTGTTGCTCTGGGCGGACGCGGCCTGCGTCCACGCCTCGACGATACGGCCTCGAACCACAGCCGCCGTCGTCACGGACACGGACAGGATGATCTGGGACGCCGACGGCATCAACCCCGGCGACGACAGGTACCCCGACGTGGCCTACAACAGCCAGGATGACGAATACCTGGTCGTCTTTGAGTGGGAGGATACCGGCAGCGGCGGCGGGCGCGACCTGGCCTCCATCGTCGTGGACTCGAACGGCCAGGCCGCGCTTTCGCCCAACGGCGTTGCCACGAGCGATATTTACACCGATACGCGCCCGGCCGTGGCCTACAACCCCACCAACAACACCTACCTGGTCGTCTGGGAGCGCAGCCCGGGCAGTGATGGCTCGAAGGACATCTGGGGGGCGATCCTACATTCCAGTGGAGCAGTCAGCGGAACCGCGTTTGCCATAGATACTACGGGAACAGCCCAGGAATATCCCGATGTGGCCTACTCTACCGCAGTCGGCCGCTACTTGGTGGTCTACGAAGACAACTTGGGTGCGGAGCCTCCAAATATATGGAGCAGGAGTCTAGACGACCTCGGATCGAGCGGACAGTTTCGTCTCATATCGGGCGATGTCGCCGCTCAAACCCGCCCGGCGGTGGCGGCCAATGGCTCCAACGGCCGCTGGCTGGTGGCGTGGCGAGACTCGCGCGACTATGCCACAACCGGCTACGACATCTATGTACAACAGGTGCAGTTCTCTGCCCCGTCTCTTTCGCTCTGGGGCGGCCAGCTCCACATCGGCGCTTTCTGGGGCTATGCCGACCAGCCCGACGTGGCCTGGGGGCAGATCGGCTCTGGCGACGGCGAGTTCCTGACCGTGTGGGCCGAAAACGATCTCGTCTACGGTCAGCGTGTCGCGGCCGACAGTGTCCTGGCCGGGGACGTGATCAGCGTCTCGACAGACCACGACAGTAACAAGTACGTCCCCGCCGTGGCCTTTGATTCCGTGGATAAGGCGTGGTGGGTAGCCTGGGCGGATGACCGCGATTACGGCTGACCAAGACTGACCTACGGACAGCGTGTTCTGTCCAACGGCGCGGTGAACGGCAGCGACTTGCGCGTCACCTGGGATACCCCCGGTTACCTGCCCAGTGCGGGCCAAGATGCCCCGGCCATAGCCCACAATACCGGCGACGGCCGATTCCTCGTCGCGTGGCACGACCAGGGGCGCAAGGAAAGCGCGCCCGACGAATGGGGTATCTGGGGGAACATCTGGTCGCCCATCCGGCAGGTCTACCTTCCCCTGGTGCTCAAGTCACACTGATCCTGGAGTCTCAATATGCGCACCATTCGCTTTTTGCTCGTCGGCCTGGGGAACATGGGCCGCCGCTTTTGCGAGCTTTTGTCCGATAAAGACTCAATTTTGCAGAGCCGCTACCGGCTGGATCTGCGTTTGGTGGGCGCCGCCGACAGCCGGGGCGCGGCCTACGAGCCGGTGGTGGCGCTGGACCCGGCCCAAGTGGCCGAGATCAAGCGAGGGGGAGGAACCATCGCCGATTACCCCGCAGCAGGACGGCGCGGCTGGCCGGCCGCCGACCTGGTCGCCGCCGCCCAGGCCGACCTGCTGCTGGAGGCCTCCCCGGTCAACCTGGAGCAGGGGGCCGAGCCGGGCCTGACCTGCATCCGCACCGCGCTGAGGCGCGGCATGCACGTCGTCACGCCCAACAAGGGGCCGCTGGTGCTGGCCTACCGGGAGCTGCACGCTCTGGCCGAGGCGCGGGGGGTGCAGTTGCGCTGCGATGGCTCCGTGGCCGGCGGCCTGCCCGCCATCAACATCGGCCAGCGCGACATGCGCGGGGCGGTGATCCACCGGCTGGAGGCGGTACCCAACCTGAGCACCGGCTACGTGATGGACCTGCTGGCCGACGGTCTTTCGTGGGAGGAGGCCCTGGCCCGGGCGCGCCAGACGGGGGCGCTGGAGGGGGATGGATCGTGGGACCTGGAGGGCTGGGACGCGGCCGCCAAGCTGGTCATCCTGGCCAACGGGGTGCTGGACTACCCGGCCCGCATGGAGGACGTGGCGCTGACCGGCGTCGCCGGCCTCGACGCGAGTGTGCTCCGGGCGGCGCGGGAGCGGGGCGAGCGCTACCGTCTGCTGGCGCGGGCGGAGCGGGGCTCCGAGGGGACGTACACGCTTTCCGTGGCTCCGACGCCCCTGTCGCCCGACCATCCCCTGGGCCGCCTGGGCCGCCAGCAGATGGGCGTCGTCTTCAGCACCGACATCTATGGCACCATCACGGCCATCATAGAGGAGCCCAGCCCGGTTCCATCCGCCGCGACGATGCTGCGGGACGTGTTGGATATTTATTCGTGAAACGTCAAACGTGGAGGCGTGATGTGTAAGCGGACGTTTGTCGCGTTGGCGGCGCTGGCGTCGTTGGGGTTCGTCGTCGCCTGCGGCCTGGCGACTCCTACTATGGGGGTCACTGTCACCCCCCGGACGGCCTCTGCCACGCCAGCCGCGTCCTCGACCCCATCCCCAACTCCATCCCCAACGCTGACCCCTCGGCCGCTTACCAGTACACCCTTTCTGCCGGCCGGTTCCCCCGTCCCTGCCGTCACTCCGCCCGACCAACCGACCGGCCAACCAACCGGCCAACCAACCGGCCAGCCGGCCCCCACACCCCCACACTCCCACACTTCCACACCTGTTCCCTCTCACACTCCCACGCCCCCATCCCCCCACACCTCCACGCCCCCTCCCCTTCCCCCCATCTCCGGCCCCGCCGTTTGGGAGCAGGACATCACGCTCAACACCTACGGCTGGCAGGATGCGCTGGTCGCCACCGGCGCCGACGATCCCATCTATCCCTACCCGCGCCTTGATTTCGACGCCGTCTCTGGCCCCGCGCCCCGCGCCTACCGCGCCGTCTTTATCCAGAACGGCTACGTGCAGCTGCTCGTCGTGCCGGAGCTGGGCGGGCGCATCCTGCGCTGGACCGACCGCACGACCGGTCGCCAGCTTTTCTACGCCAACCCGGTGATCAAGCCCACCCGCTGGGGCTATCGCGGCTGGTGGCTGGCGACCGGCGGGGTGGAGTGGGCCTTCCCGGAGGAAGAACACGGCCTGAACGAGTACCGGCCCTGGCAGTACGAACTCCTCTGGAACGGCGTCCGCGTGTGGGACACGGAGGGTCGCACCGGGATGACGGTCGAGGTGACGATCCGGTTGGACGGCGAGCACAGCTATTTCACTCTCACGCCGCGCATCACCAACCCCACTGACGAGCCACAGTCCTACCAGTTTTGGGCCAACGCCATGCTGACCCTCTCCGACTATAACGTCCCCTCTCCCGACCTGACCTTTATCCTGCCCGACGACGCGGTCACCGTCCACTCCAGCGGCGACGGAAGCCTCCCCGGCCCTGGCGGCCAGATGGCGTGGCCGGTGCACGGCGGGCGGGATTTTAGCCGCTACAGCGAGTGGCATCAGTATTTGGGAGTCTTTGCCCATCCGGCGCAGGCCGGCTTTGTCGGCGCCTACGACCAGGGCAGCGACCAGGGGATGGTGCGCTTCTTTCCGCACACCGTCGCCACGGGGGTCAAGCTCTTTTGTATGGGCGATCTCCCCTCCAGCCTGTGGACCGACGACTCTAGCCGTTACTTTGAGCTATGGGGCGGGTTGACGCCGACCTTTTGGGATTACTGGACCCTACAGCCTGGCGCCAGCGTGGCCTGGACGGAACGCTGGTATCCGGTGAGCGGCATCGGCGGCTACAACTGGGCCAACGAGGAGGCCGCCATCCGGCTCACGCCCGCAGGCAGCAGCGCGGAGGTGGCGGTGGCGACCAGCCGCGCGCTGAACGGGACGGTCGTGCTGCGGCGGGGCGGGGTGGAGGTGCAGCGGTGGAACGCGCTCGTCGCGCCGGGGCAGCCCTTCCGCGCCACCGGCGGCCCTGCCTCCACCGGCGGCGATTGGGGGGTGCAGATACTCGACGGCGGCAGCGTCATCGCCGAGATGTGAGAGACCCTAAGGGTTTTTGAATTATAAGGAGGGAACGATGGACGCAATCTGGCAATGGGGCATTGATCTGATTCACACTGTGCAACTGGTGCACGGTCCGGCGCTTGATGCTATCTTTAAGGCTATCACCTTTCTGGGCGAGGAAGAATTTTTCCTTCTTCTTCTCCCGTTGATGTTCTGGTGCGTGGACTTTGCGGTGGGGGTGCGTTTGGCTTTTGCTTTCCTCCTCTCATCCTACGTCAACAGCGGGCTAAAGGACCTGTTCGCCCACCCGCGTCCGTTCGAGCTGGATCCGACGGTCAAGCTGCACGAGGCCAGCGGGTATGGATTGCCCAGCGGTCACTCCCAGTCGGCGGTCGTCGTGTGGGGCACCATCGCGGCCGGCTTTCGGAAAACCTGGTTGTGGGTGGTGGCGATTCTGCTGATGGTGCTGATCGGTTTCTCCCGCATCTACCTGGGGGTGCACTTTCCCACTGACGTGTTGGGCGGGTGGACGGTCGGCGTGCTCTTTTTGGCGGCTTATCTGGGGTTGCAGCCGCGAGTCGAAGCCTGGTTGAAAAAGGCCGGGCTGGGCGCGCAACTGGCTCTGGCCGTGATCGTGCCGCTGGCGCTGCTGTTGCTCCACCCCACGAAAGATGCCGCCAGCCCCATGGCGGCATTGATGGGGATGGGGATGGGGTTTGCGCTGCTCATGCGGATCACGTCTTTCAGCGCGGCCGGGCCGGCGTGGCAGGTCGCCGTGCGATTCCTGGTCGGCATGGTGGGGATGAGCGTCCTCTACTTTGGCCTAAGCGCCGTCTTTCCCCACGAGGGGCAGCCGCTTTATTTTGCCCTGCGCTTTGTGCGCTACGCGCTGGTGGGGCTGTGGGCCGGGCTGGGCGCGCCGTGGCTGTTCCTCAAGCTGCGGTTGGCGTCGGCTGAGTAGGCGAGGCTTCCATACCTCGCAGCGCGATTGTGAAATCGCGGCTACAACCCTGATGACGTCACCGAGATGCAATCCACCGGACACACTCGGATACATTCCAGACAGCGGATACATGCCCCGGAGGACGGGTTCTCATAGACCCGGATGTCCGTCGGGCAGACCTCCTGGCAGCGGTTGCATTGGATGCAGGTGGCCTGGTCCACCTGGAGGCGGAAAGAACTGACGGGGTTCAAAGGCGACCACAGCGCACCCAGCGGGCAGATCCAGCGGCAGAAGGGTCGCCGGGTGACGCTCATCCAGGCGAGTATGGTTCCCAGGATGCCGAGCTTGATCCAGTACAGCGTGCCGACCAGTCCCCGAATGTCGGAGGAGAGCAGCACCATCGGGATGCCCGCCTCCAGCGTACCGGCCGGGCAGAGTTTGCAGAACCAGGGCTCGCGGGTGACGAACGGGATCACGACCACTAGCGCCGCCAGCACGACGTAGCGCGTCCAGTTGAAACGGTTGGGCAGCCGCCGCTTGGGAACGGGCAGCCTGTACACCAGTTCCTGGAACCAGCCAAAGGGGCAGAACCAGCCGCAACTGCCCCGCCCGACGAGCGCGCCGACCAGCCCGACCACCCCCAAGACGTAGAGCGGGAGTTTCTTGCGCCCGATAAAGTGCTGGATGGATCCAATGGGGCAGGCGAAGGCCGCCGCCGGGCAGGCGTAGCAGTTCAGCGCCGGGCAGGGGAGTCCCTTGGTGATGTACTGCGTAAAATAGGAGTTGAGCGTCAGGGCGGATACGATCTGCACGAGCGTCCGCCGCCGCGCCAACCGTCCCCAGATTGATTCGTCGTTCATTGATCATGGCCTACCCGAGGCCGATGCACGAGTATCAGAGCAAGATGGCGTTGCGCAGCACGATGCTCCACTGATCGAAGAACAGTCCGGCCAAAATGAGAGCGACGGCCAACACGATCAGCGCGCGGTTGATCAAAAAGAGCCGATCTCTGTCGTCCATCCCGTCGCCTCGCTCGTTCTCCCATTTCTCCATTCTTCCATTCCTCCATTCTTCAACCCTGATACTTGAACAGTGTGCCGATCATAGTTGCGAGGAGCATCAATGCCGCCAGGCTGACCGGCATTATCCAGGATGGCGGTTTGGGCGCTGTGGAGCCGGCCGGTGGAAGAGCAGTGGTGGCGATGGGGGCTGGAGCGGGCGGCGCGGTTTCGGTGGGAGGTGGGGGGGGCGTAGGCGACGGGGTGGCGGTTTCGGTGGGGGGCGGCACGAGGGTTGGCGTGGCGGTGGGAGGCGGGGTCTCGGTGGGGAGTGGGGTGAGCGTGGGCAATGGAGTGGCGGTCTCTGTCGCTGTGGTGGCAGTGGCGGCTTGTGTCGCTTCAGGCAAGGCGGTCTGCGCCGGAGTCTCGGTCGGCGCGGGTTCGGGCGTGGCCTCCAAGAGCGGTGCGCCGTCGCCCTCTTCGACCAGCAGGTAGGTCGGCCCGCCGATGATGCAGCCTCTCTTGTCGGCGCAACGGGCGCGGGGTAGCAGGAGCGTGTACTGCCCGTCCGCCGCCTCGATGGTTTGCTCGGCGCCGCTCTGCTCGATCAACTGCGCACTGGTCGCCAGTGCGGGCACAGAAAGCGTCACCTCGGCCTCGGTGCGCGCCCAGAGGACGCGGGTGGTGCGTCCGCCCCGGTCGAGTGTGACCACCGTGTACAGCGATTGACGGTCCTCGTGGGCGGAAATCGCGCCGGCGTAATGCGTCGTGATCAGCCGGTAGGCGTCAAAGGCTGGACGGCGGCTTCCATCAGGCCGCACAACGCCGTTAGGCTCAGCGCCCGGCAGAGGCGGATCGGCCACCACCCACTTGTAGACCGCTATGCGTTCCGCACCTTTGCTGAGGGCCAGAGAAAATGCCTGTAGCAGGAAACTCGCCTGTTCCTCCATGCTGACCTTGTAGTTGGCCTCGGACAAGGGGTAGGCGGGATCGTCGTTGGGAGGGGCGTCGGTCTCGTTGACCCATATGGGTTTATGCAGGCCGTAAGCAGCCAGGGCAGCGTGAGTTGTCCCCAGTATCGTATCAAAGTTTCTGATCTCGAAATAGATGTGCAGCGAGACGACATCAAAGTAGTAGCCGTGTTCTTGCCCCGTGGGGTCCTTTGCAGCGACCTCCAGAAAGCGCTCCAGGTAGTAGCTTTGGCCGTAGACGGTATCGTGGAAATAGGTCAATCCTGCCAGGTGGATGATGACATCGGGGTTGGCCTGGTGAGCGGCCAGGTAGGCCACCTTGAGCAGTTGATAGTATTCTTCTATCGAGCCGCACCACTCGGCGCCATAGTCTTGGGGAGCGATGTCCGGCTCGTTCCAGATAATCCAGTGATTGATGCGCCCGGTGTATATCTGAACAGTCCGCCGGACAAACGCCGCCCACAAGTTGCCAGGATCGTCAACCGGCAAATCCAAGCCCCGAGGGACGCCGCAGCCGGCCGGCCCATCGGTGGCCCATCCTGGCGAGTGTTTCAGAACCGCTGCCACCTCGCGCCCGGCGGCGGCGGCCTGACTCAACCACACATCCGGGACGTGGTACCCGTTCCACTCCTCCGGGCCGTTGGGCTGCAACTCGGACCAGTAGAACAGGATGCGCTCCCAGCCAACGCCAGCCTCTGCCGCGGCAACGGGGTCGCGCAGAGCTTCCACCGCGCCAAAGCGGGGATCGGGTGGAGAGGACTGCGCTCTGACGGGCGGAATGAGCAGCGCGCAGAGAACGAACAGCGAGAGAGCAAATTTAGAGGCTGGGGACTTGAGATTGGGGATTGGGGATTGGGTCATTGGAGTTTTAGAATCTCGCTTCGATACCACTCCCAGAAGCGGAGCATCCCCTCGGCGACGGGGACGGCCGGCTCATAGCCCAAGAGTTGGCGGGCTTTGGCGACGTCGGCGTAGGTGATGGGAGGTTCGCTGGGCGGGGCGGGTGGGGTGGTCATCCGTGCGCTCTTGCCGACCAGTTCTTCGACCAGTTCCACAAAGTCGGCCATGCGCACCGGCTCGCCGCGCCCCAGGTTGATGACCTGGTAGTCCATTGGACGGTCAACGGCGACCACGACCCCGGAGACGATGTCGGTGACATAGGTCCAGTCGCGGTGCATCTCGCCGGCCTCGTAGAGTTTGAACTCCCGCTCATGGACGATAGAGTCGGTGATGATGTAGGGCATCATGTCGGGCCGGCCGCGCGGGCCGTAGACGGAGAAAAAGCGCAACCCGGTGAAGGATAGCTCGAACATGTTGTGGTAAGCGTGCCCCATCACTTCGCCGGCGATCTTGGTGGCCGGGTAGGGGGCCAGCGGTTTTCCCAGGGGATCGTCCTCCCGAAACGGCAGCCGTTCGGTGCGGCCATAGACGGAGGAGGTGGAGGCAAAGACAAAGTGGGAGACGCTCGTCTTGCGGGCCGCCTCCAGCAGGTTGGCCGTGCCGCGCACGTTTACGTCCACGTAGAGCGGGCCGCGCTCGATGGAGTAACGCACTCCCGCCATCGCCGCCAGATGGATTATGGCGTCGAACCCGCCTTCCGCGCAGATGCGCTCCATCGTCTCCGCGTCACGCACGTCGGCCTGGTGGAGCGTGAAGCGCGGGTTACGCGCCAGCGGCGCGACGTTGGCCCGCTTGCGGGCGGGATCGTAATAGTCGTTGAAATTGTCCAGACCGGCGACAGTGTCGCCCCGGGCCAGGAGCTTTGCGGCGACGTGGCTGCCGATGAAGCCAGCCGCTCCGGTGACCAGGATGTTCATTTTCGGTGTCCTCAAGTCCTATCTCGGTCCAACTACAGGCGGCTGACGTCATCTAATCCTGCCGGGCGAATATCCTGCACGTTCAGTTGGAGTTGCCGCTGCCCGTTCCACTCGTTGACTTCCAGGTGGTAGACGGCGTCCACCCGGTCGGGCAGTTTCCCGGCCCATTCTCCCTGCCGGAAGGCGATGCTATCCCAGGTGACCCGCCCATCGGAGAGTCTGAGCTTGAGATGCCGGCCGTCGTGTCCCACGGCCCGTTGATCCCTGGCCTGGACGTTCCGGCTGAGGAAGAGGGGCTGGGGGTTGGCGTAGCCGCAGGGTTCCAACCGCTCCAATTCCAGTCGCAGTTCCCACGACAGTTGAGCTAGTTCGATCTCGGCGTCCACGCTCAGGGCGGGAACCGGTTCGCCGGACAGTTGCTCTGCGGCCAGTTCTTGCAATTTGCCGGCCAACTCGTCCAGGTGCTCGTTGGAGACGGTGAACCCCGCTGCGGTAGCGTGCCCGCCGTGCTGGATCAATAAATCTGCACATTCGTCAATCGCCTCGATGATGTTGAATTCTGGGATTGAGCGAGCGGAGCCACGGCTGACTCTATCTCCTACCTCGACGACGATGGCAGGGCGATAGAATTCGTCAACCAGGCGGCTGGCGGCCAATCCCACGATCCCAGCGGGAAAGCTGGGGTCGGCGGCGAACAGGAGTGGCGCTTCGCTCGTTGTATCCAGCGCCAGTTGGCGGGCCAACTCTTGGGTTGCGGACGTGATTTGCCTCCGCTCGTGGTTCAACCGATCCAGTTCCCCGGCCAGTTGTTCGGCCTCGGCAGGGTATTGGGTTCCCAGGAGCTGGTAGGCCAGCTTGGCGTGGCCCAGCCGTCCGGCGGCGTTGATGCGTGGCCCCAGTGCGTAGCTGATGGCAGCGGCATCCACCTGTCCGGCTTTGACCCGGGCCTGCCGGCAGAGCGCCTCAATGCCCGGTCGCGCCATACTGTTGAGGCGCTTCAGGCCGCGATGCACTAACGTCCGGTTCTCGCCCAGCAAAGGAACCAGGTCGGCCACGGTTCCCAGGGCGACCAGGTCAACCAGGTCTTTTTCTACCAGGCGGGTCTCCTGCGCGGTCACCCGAGCCTGGCGGTGGCTGCGTAGCAGGGCCTGGGCGAGTTTGTAGGCCACGCCCACCCCGGCCAACTCTTTGAAATGGTAATCGCTGTCCTCTCTCTTGGGATCAATCACAGCCACGGCCTCGGGCAGGTCCTCGCCGACGGAGTGGTGGTCGGTGACAATGATGTCCAGGCCCAGCCGGTTGGCGTGGACGATCTGGGGTAGCGCACGGATGCCGCAATCTACGGTGACAACGACGCGGGTGTCGTCGCGTGCCATCTCGGTCAGAACCTCTTGGCGCAGGCCGTATCCCTCGTCCACGCGGTGGGGGATGTAGGGGCGCACGCGGCCCCCGAGCGCCCGCAGGGTCTGGACGAGCAATGCCGTGGCGGTGACACCGTCGGCGTCAAAGTCTCCATAAACGGTGATGGGTTCGCCAGCGCGCAGCGCCCGTCGCAGACGGGTCACGGCGGTGGACATTCCTGGGAGGTCGAAAGGATTGCCTTCGGCGCCTTCTCCGTCGAGAAAGGCGGCCGCCTCCGTGGGGTCGGTGATACCTCGGTTGTAGAGCACCTGGACGACGATGGGGTGCAAGGGGGCTAGGCGGGCGATGTGACTGGGCGGGGCAGGCGGCGCGACCTGCCAATGTTTGGGGCGTAAGGGCATAGAGAACTCCATTCCAGGAGACCCGAAGAGTCTTGGACTCATCGGGTCCGAATGATGTTATCTTACCACAACGTGGGTAAAAGGAAAAGCCCTTCTTCTAGAGAGAAAGGGCTTTCCCTGGGTTCTGTTTCGGTGTGGATTTATGCCCAACCCTGGTTTCTCACAAAATCGGAGATGACGGGCACTTCGACCAACTCGCCCTGGTAGGACTTGATGCCCAGGTAGATGGCGTAGAACCATACCAGGATGCCGATGCAAAAGCCACTCAGGATGATCGTTATGACGCCCAAGATGATGGATACCACGGCGTTATACTTGAGGAAAGGGCGATTTTTCTTATCCTCGATCAACAGCACGATGATGCCGATCAGAGGAGCAAAAATATAACTCAGCAAAGCCCATAGCTTATCGTCCTGGGTGATCTCTCCGCCACCGATTGCTTCTTCTGCCATATTGGTTCACCTCCTTTTGTCCCGGTGAGCGATGGATTTAGTAAAGCACCCACGTGTCGCGCTTTACCCCCGGGGTTTGCGCTATTTTAGCAGACTATGGGAGGGGTGTCAACTCGGTTGGCAATGGCGAGTTGGGGTTTTCTTGACACCCTTCATCGGCGTGGTACAATCTTTTGGGAGCGGTATAGTGGGGCAAATTGGCTGCAAGTACTCGACTCCATTCACCCTCAATGACGAAGACACTCCGTTCGGCCGTAAGCGCGGTGGCGTCTCCCGACCGCAGCCGGAGGGATTGGGCTCGGTCGGAGACCTCGCCCAACGACGGGGGGTTATTTTCGAGGCAGTAACTCTGACTGAACAGGCTGACCCGAAATTGTCTTTTTACCCCGGCTGCCTGGTGCACCAGCGCATGCCGGAGTACGAGGCCGCCGCTCGCGCTGTGCTGCGAACGCTGGGGATCAAGCTCGAGATCGTCCAGCAGGCTGCCTGCTGCGGCTCGCCCGTGATCGAGTCATTCACCGCCGATTGGGTCTACCTGGCCGCCTACAACCTGGCGCTGGTGGAGCGGATGGAGCACAGTACGGTCGTGACCGTGTGCGGCGGCTGCACCAACACCCTCACCCGCGCCGCTCACGCGCTACGAGAGCCTGACGTCCGCTCCGCAGCGAACCGCCGCTTGCAACCACTGGGACTTGCCGTTACCGGGCAGGTGGAAGTAAAGCACCTGGTGCGGCTGTTGGCCGAGCGGGAGGACGACTTGCGGGAGCGAGTCGCGCGGCCGCTCCCTTTCCGCGTGGCGCTCACCAATCCCTGCCAGGTCTTTCGCCCCGGCGAGGTGATGGGCTTTGATGACCCGCTCGAGCCTCAAAGCCTGCGCCGGCTGGTCGAACTGACCGGTGCTCAGGTGGTGGAATACGGCGGCGAGGACGAGTGCTGCGGCGCGACGCTCTACCTGGCCGACCAGGCTCTCTCGCTGGCGGCAGGGCGGCGCAAGTTGGAGGCCGTACGGGGAGCCGATATTTTGCTTCACGGCTGCGGCAACTGCCAATTGCTGCTGCGTCGCTTCCAGCGCCTTATCGTCCGCGACGAGCCGGGCCTGCGCAAGCGGGCGCTGCTCCTGCCGCAACTGATCGGGCTGGCGATGGGGCTGCCGGAGGCGGACTTGGGACTGCGGGAGGGCGCATGGCAATAGAGCATCCCGAGGCCTGCCTGCAGTGTGGCGCTTGCGTCGCCGTCTGCCCGGTGGAGATGGTGGGCGGTCACGCCATCGTCACCTTCCTGGCCGATCCCGAATCCACCGACTATTCGGTCTGGTTGTGCACCTCCTGTTGGCGCTGCCAGGAGGCGTGCCCCCAAGGGGTGGACATTTACGGGCTGATGATGGAGCAACGCCGCCGCGAACCGGCCCCCGACGGATACCGGGCCGCCTTCGCAAGCGTCCTGGCGTGTGGTCTGGCGTTGGAAATCCCGCAGGAGGAACTCGATCACATGCGGGCTGCCTGGGGATTGGAAGCGGTCAGGCTGCCGCCGCCCGATCTCGCCCGCGCCCTCCTCCGCGCCGATGAATAGAGCCAAGTAGTCTCGTTCTTCGCAACTTGTGTCTCTGTTTCGACGTAGTATACTATATAAAGTGGCTCTACGCAGATTCGTGGGGTAAAAAAGCGCTGTGAGCTGAGCAAGCTTTTTCGCCCCCTATATCTGACGGTATCAGGCGTTCTATGACCATATATGGGGGTGGTTTAAGGCTGGCCCAACATTTGTCGTTTTCCACCCCGCAAATCTGCGTAGACCCTATAAAGTCAGGTTTGCGCCAGAAAGGGGGCGACGATGGAAGTGTTAACCGGAATGGGAACGCTCAATTGCGTCTATTTTTTCCTCTTTGCGCTGGGCGTGGGGTATGCGCTCGTCGCGGTGGTGCTGGGAGGGCTTTCTCACGTTGACGTGCCCGGCGTGGATATTGACATTCCCGGCGTCGAACTCCATCCCGGCGAGCCGGACATCCACATCGAGATGCCCTTCCACCACGACATCAGCCACGACGTGGATCATCCCGAAGTAGGACTTTCCCCCCTAAGCCCCATCGTCATCGCCACCTTCATCACGACCTTTGGCGGGACGGGCATTATCGTCAATACTCTGACTTCACTTCGCCCTGTGCTGGGGCTGATGATCTCCACCGTGAGTGGAATAGGGCTTGCGCTCGTCATGTTCCTGCTGTACACCCGCGTGTTGCTGGCGGCCCAGGGTTCCAGCGAGGTGCAGTCCGGAGAGTTGGTTGGTAGAATGGCCGAGACGACCACTCCCATTCCAGAGGGCCAGGTGGGGGAAATCGTGCTCGTAGCCCGGGGGGCGCGAGTGAGGCACCCCGCTCGCTCGGCCGACGGGCAGGCCATCCCGCGTGGGGCGGCAGTAGAGATTGTGGATGAGGCGGGCAGTGTGGTCATGGTGCAGGCCCCGAGGGCGCATGCTCGCGCTGAAGAGTAATCGTAGAACGAGAGAGCTAGTTTAACAGACAAGGAGGATAGACGATGGATTCAGGTCTCATTGGTATAGCAGTCTTGGCAGCGGCAGGCATATTGTTCGTCTTCTTCGTGTTGCTCGCCCTGGCCGCGTCTCGCTACAAGAAGGTCGGTCCCAACCAGGTGCTGGTGATCTCGGGACTCAGACACGGCATCACCGACCCTCGCACGGGGAAGAAGGAAAAGGTTGGCTTTCGCGTTGTCAAGGGCGGCGGCGCGGTCGTCTTGCCTGTCGTCGAGCGGGTGGACGTACTGTCACTAGAGATCATGACGATTGACGTGCAGACGCCCGAAGTCTACACTGAGCTGGGTGTGCCGGTGACGGTGGACGGCGTGGCGCAGGTCAAGATCAAGGGGGACGAGGTCTCTATCCGCACCGCCGCCGAGCAGTTTCTCTCCAAGAGCGCCGCCGAGGTCAAGACCGTCGCCCACGAGACGCTGGCCGGTCACCTGCGCGCCATCCTGGGCACAATGACGGTGGAGGACATCTACAAGGACCGGGACGCCTTCGCCCAGCGGGTGCAAGAGGTCTCGGCAGTGGATATGGCCAACATGGGGCTGGAGATTGTCTCCTTCACCATCAAGGACATCCGTGACGATCAGGGCTACCTGGATGCACTGGGGCAGGCTCGCACAGCCGAGGTCAAGCGAGACGCCGCTATCGGCCAGGCGATGGCGGCGCGAGATGCCACCATCAAGTCGGCCGAGGCGCGGCAAGAGGGAGAGACGGCCAAATTCCAAGCCGAAACAAAGATCGCCGCGGCGGATAAGGAATACTCGGTGCAAAAAGCGGCCTACGAGACGGAGGTCAACCGGAAGAAGGCCGAAGCCGAGCTGTCCTACACCATCCAGCAGAACATTGAGAACCAAAAGGTCAAGGCCGAAGAAGTTCAGGTCGAAGTCATCGAGAAGCAGAAGCAGATCCAAGTACAGCAGCAAGAGGTACAGCGCAAGGAGCAGGAGCTAGAGGCGACGGTGCGCAAGCCGGCCGCGGCGGAGCAATACCGCATCGAGACACTGGCCAACGCTGAAAAGTTCCGCACCCAGACCGAGGCCGACGGTCAAGCTTCGGCGATCCGCGCCACCGGCGAGGCAGAGGCGGATGCCACCCGCGCTCGCGGTATCGCCGAGGCGGAGGTGATCCGGGCGCAGGGCATCGCCGAGGCGCAGGCCATGCAGCAAAAGGCCGAGGCCTGGCAAGAGTACAACCAGGCGGCCATCATCCAGCAGTTGATTGACAGCCTGCCCAAGGTGGCAGCGGCTATCGCGCAACCGCTGGCGCAGACCGAGCGCATCGTCATCATCGGCGGCGGCGACGGCGCGGGAGCCGCGCAGATCACGCGCGACATTGCCAACATCATCGCCCAGGTGCCGGAGACGGTCGAGGCGCTGACCGGCGTGGACGTGATTGATACGATCAAGAATCTGCCGGCGGTGAAGGGAGCGCCCCAGGAAGAAAAGTGAGAGTTGGGTGGTAAACGTCCGGAGGGGAGCAACGTAATCGAGACCTCCGAGGTTGGTGTACGGTCACAACCTCGGAGGTCAAATGCTTACGAGGGCTAACGGTCATTGGGTGAGTGTGATTTTGCTCAGCCCTCGCGGCGCTTCGGGGTCGTATCCCTTGGCGCGGGTCAGGTGGTAGCAGAACAACTGGGCGGGCACGATGCTCACCACAGGACTGAGCCATCCGGGGATGCCGCCCGGCAGGCGCAGCGAGGTGCGGCCCAGAGCCAACGCCTCTTCCTGGTCCGAGATGACCAACAACTCGGCCCGGTGTTGGCTGATCAGGCGGGATAACAGGGCCAGCATGTCGGCATAGATTGCCCCACCCGGCGCAATTGCCAGTACGGGAAAGCCCGGCCCCACGATAGCGATGGGGCCGTGCCGGAAATCGGCCGAGGAATAAGGCTCGGCGACCACGTAGGTCAATTCCTTCAGTTTGAGCGACCACTCGAAGGCGGTGGCATAGTTGTAGCCGCGCCCCAGTACCACACACTGATCCATATAACGGTAGCGCTCGGCCACGCGCTCGATAGCCGCGTCCAGCGCCAGGACTTGGGTCGCCCACTGCGGCGTGCGTTGTAGCGCAGCCAGGCGGTCGCCATCCTCGCTCAGAGCCGCCGAGAGCATCGCTATGGCCAGCAGTTGGGCCGTATAGGTCTTGGTGGCGGCCACGGCCTCTTCGACCCCCGCGCCGATGTCAACGACGAACTCGGCGGCCTGGGCCAGCGGAGAACTGGGGGCGTTGGTGATGGCCAGGGTCGGGGTGGACTGGCGTCTTCCCTCGGTCAGCACGCCGACGATGTCGGGCGATTGGCCGGATTGGGAGACGCCCACGACCAGGGCGTTCTTCAGCGCGGGGGGCTTGTCGTAGATGCTAAAGAGCGAGGGGGCGGCCAGGGCCATGGGCAGCCGATTGAAAGCCCCCCACAGATATTTGGCGTACAGCCCGGCGTGGTCCGAGCTGCCCCGCGCGGCCAAAAAGACATAGTTCACCTCTCGCTGGCGGATGGCGCGAGCGATGCGTTTCACACTCTCCACCTGCGTATCTAACAGTCGCTGCCAGGTCTCTGGCTGCTCAAGTATGTCTTCTTTCAGTCCCATCGAAATCTCAAGATCAGACCCAAAGGGTTTCAGAAAATCCTTTGGGTCTCGAGTCGCGCCAGTCGCTCCGCCACGTCTTGGGCAAAGTGCTCTATGAATTGTTGGACGTAGGTTGAGATGTCTTTGTTCGAGACTTGGATCAGCGGCGTGAGGTCCATCGCGAACGTCATCCCGGTGGCCGCGTCTGGGACGCGCGAGGCGTGGTAGGTCGCGTTGGCGCGTCGCCGGCCCAGTGCCGCCAGGTCGTACCGCTTCCCGCCGCAGATTTGGGAATCGAACACCCCCAGCAGCGCCGCCTGGAGGTGCTCGCGGGCGGAGCAATCAAAGACCACCTTGTCCTCGTCCACCATCCAGTCGAGGTCGCGCCAGACCTCGCAGCCGTACAAGCGTCGCGGGCGCGCCGCCGGAGGGAGACGGCGCAGCGCCTCGATCACTCTGAGCGCCACGGCCACGTGGGTGTCGTGCTTGTCGGCCAGGTTGTGTGTGTACACCACGTTGGGTTGGGCGGCTCTCAGCAGCGCCTCGATGTCTTTTACGGGGGCCGCGTTAGCCCCGTCCTTCACGACCGAGCTGGGGTAATCGAGCAAAACCTGCGCCGCGTACTCGCCCACCAGCGCCGCCTTTTTCTGTTCTTGGCGCCGCACGGCCCGCAGCTCCTCGTCGGTGTGATGCCGGTACGCGCCATCCCGCGGCGAACCGCCGCCGTCGGTGACGATGACCCCACAGAACCACTCATCGTCCCGACGGAAGCAGTTCAGGATGCCATCACAGGCCATGATCTCGACGTCGTCTTGATGGGCGCCGATCGCCACGCGCGTGACGCGGGCCAGGGCCTCCTCGGCGGAAATTCCGTCGGGGACAAAGATCTCTGCCGTGTCGAGGTTGAATTTTATGCTCATGCTCAAGGGATGTAGATGAAAACCGTGCTCCGCCCCAGGCCCTCCTGGGGGTCGGTGATGGAGAAACCCATCCCTATCGCCTCGACCGGCTCCAGGAAGGGCCGGACTTGTGCGTCAAAGTCCTGCCTGTCGTAATCCGACATGGTGTCGTAGGCGAGCTGCCACGTCGCCTCGACGTTGACGTAAAAGTACCCGCCGGTGTCGCGGGGCAGATGGGACTGTACCTGTTTGAACACCGCGTCGTTGACGATGGGTGAGATGGAATCGTCCACGGCCACCTCCAGGGCGTCCTCCATGAAGCCTATGACCAGGTGTGCGTCGGTGAACCCATATCCCATCATGATTTCCTCGGTGTATGAATCCCGGATGACGCGCATGGCGACGCCGCCGATCTCGCCTTCCTCGAACTCGAGGTAGAGTATGTCTGCCATAATCGCGGCGAGACCGCTCATCGTCTCCTCGGCCTCCTGCTGGGCTTTAACCTCAAAGACGGCGAACCCGCCGACCGGGCTGGTTGCCCCTCCGCTCTCGACCAAGGCGATGGCAAGCTCTCCTGTTGCCCAGGCGAATAACTCCTCGTCCAGTCTCAGGCCGAACGAATCCCCCAGGTCATCCAGTTGCTTTTCGATGTCGGGGTTTTCCTTCAGGGTGGTGAGGTAGTTTCTCCAGGCGGCGGCCATGTCCTGGCCGGAGGCGAACGCCAGGGCGTCGCTGGGAACGCGCTGCAAGATGTGCCCGGCGCTGGCCCGGGCGCCGAAACTCTCCCGCGTCTCGGGGGATAGCGCGTCGGGGTCAAAGGTCACGACAAAGTCCATCTGGACGCCTTTCGTGTCCAGGCTGACGGACATCCCCATAGCCTGGAACGCCTCGAGTTGCCCGGCGGCCTCCGGGGGCAGTTCGACCCCGCTGTCTCGCAGCAGGGCATCCATCATACCCTGCATGTCGTAGAACATGAGGGCCACCGCCTCCTCCGGCAGCGCGTCCACCAGGCGGGTATAGGTCTCGTTCTTTGCCAGCGACTCGGCGTCGCCCCGGGCCACGTCAATGACGTTTTTCATAGTGGATGCACCCGTCGCCAGGATCACAAAGTCGTTCACGGTGCCAAAGAGCGCGGGCGTTTCCCACTCGGACTTTGTTTCCTGAACATAGTAAGTGACGCCGTTGTAGGTCGCTTCGCTGACGACGTAGCCATCACTCACCAGGTACTGGCGCAGCTTTTCCAGAAAGGCGTCCGAGTCTCGGCGATCTCTGGTGGCGACTGCGAGCACTATCTCGGGATCCTGCCCTTCCATCGCGGCCTCGAGATTGGGGATGGCGAGGGCGACTTCTTGCCCTAACCAGGGCTTGATGTCGGACTCGAACGTGATTCCCGACTCTGCTTCCATTTCGGCTAAAAAGTCGTCCAGGGCCTCCCGTACCTCGGGGATGTCGCCGTAGACGTCGGATAGGTGCTTGAAGCCGGCCAGGTTCTCGACGGAGGGGTTGACCGAGGCCAGGAATCCGGTATCGGCGGGCACGATCTTGGAAGCGCTCCACTTGGGGCCAAAGAGGGGCAGGAACGAGAGAACGTCCGTGTATTTAGCCAGGAGGACGGCGGCGATCAGGCAGATGCAGCACAGGATGACCACGCCTGCAACAGCGCCAACGATCAACGGCGTCTTGGACTTTTGCGGGCCGGACGCAGGCTGCGGGGCCGGGGTCAACGGCGTCCCACATTCGCGGCAGAAACTGGCGTCATCGCGGTTCTCTACTCCACATTTAGAACAGGTAATCATTGGAATACTCCTTTCATCTAGGGCGGGTTTTATGCCCGCCGCCTGGGAGCAGGTGTGGGAACCTGCCCTATTACTGACTGCCGGTCCCGGAGCAAGAGCGCCGCCAGTACGGTCAGCAACAACACTCCACCGGCCACCAGGAAAGTCTCATCCAACACCTGGGCCGTGAGATCCAGGATGACGGAGCCAAGCTCGGTGACGCTGTAGCCGCTGGAGAGATGCTCGAATCGCTTTAGCCCCCAGGCGGTCAGCGACGACAATCCCACGCTCATCCCGATGAGCCGCAGGATGACGACCAGGCCGGAGGCCACGCCTCGCTGGTTCTCGCCGGCGGCGTCAATGACGGCCGTGCTCAACGGCGCTGTCACCAACCCAAATCCCAGGCCGGTAAGCGCCAGGTGTACGGCCATGGGGCCATATTGCGCGTCCGGCGCCCAGGTTGACATCAGCCCCAAGCCCGAGGCGCCGACCAACAGCCCCAGTATCGTCGGCGCGCGGTAGCCGAGTTTGTGGCACAGCCAACCGCCCAGCAGTGCGCTCAGGGACATGGCGCCCGTCATCGCCGCCAGCACCTGCCCGCTGCGCACCGCTGCCAGGCGCACCATCTCGTCCACGCTGCTCCCTGCGGCGAGGATGGTGTTGATGAACAGGGGCACATCCACCATGGCGATGATGAGTGTAAAGCCCACCATAAAGTTGATGGCGCAGGCGACGGCAAAATTGGGCCGCCGGAGCATGTTCAGTTCGACCAGCGGGTGTGCGGTGCGCCGCTCGAGGAGCAGGAACAGCCCCAAGAGCAACGCGGCCAGTCCCAACAAGGGCAGAGCGATCCGCGTGGCCGGGGGCGGCGCGGTGAAATCGAACGACGGGCCGGTGGCCGCCCGTCCGCCGCTGTAGGAGAGCGCGCCGTTCAGCGCGGCCAGTCCGGCCATCAGCAGCAACGCGCCCGGAATATCCAACGTCACCTGTTTTTTGGGTTGAGGCAGGTCGCGCAGCGCCCAATAGGCGGTCGCCGCGGCCAGGATGCTGGCGGGAATGTTGATGTAGAACTGCCAGCGCCAGTCGAGATAGCGCACCAGGAACGCGCCGTACAGCGGTCCAAAGATCCAGCCGGCCGTGTCCACGGCGACCAGCACCCCCATAGCCAGCGGACGGCGCTCGTCGAGAAAGACGTCGCCCACGATGGCCATGGCTACCGGCACCATCGCCCCGCCTCCCAGAGCTTGCACGGCCCGAAAGGCGATGAGCCAGGGCAGGCTTTCGACCAGCGGCACGAAGAGCGATCCCAGGGCAAAGAGCGCCAGGCTGACCAGGTAGACCTTCCAGCGGCCGTAAATATCGGATACGCGCCCCATAAAGGGCATAGTGACGATGTAGGCGATCAGGTAGGCGCTGACGATCCAGGCCGCGTCGTCCAGCCCGGTGGGCACGGGAATCTCAAAGTCCACGATCATTTGCGGCAGCAGCGTGGATACTACCGTCAGGTCATCGGCGGCGACGAACACGCCAAACGAGACCAGGAGCAGGGCAAGGTAGGGGCGGCGTTGGGCGATTGCCTGATGAGACAAGTCAGTCATTCCTCACTGTATCGGCGGCGGCTTGATCTCTACCGGGTCGTCGAAGGCGGAAAATTGGATCGACCAATTGGTCGGTTCGTCTGGGTCGCTATCCAGTTCCACGATCGTGATGCGGCGCACGTAGCCATCTTTCCGGCCCACCCAGATATCCACGCTCACTTCTCCCGAGGTGACCATGCCAGAGGTGAGCGGGGCGAGTCGCTGGCCGGGCAACTGCCCGTGCAGGATGTAGTGTTCTGGGTCATCAGCCTCTTCGTCCGCGCCAAATGTCCAAGTCGTCTCTTGGAGCAGAGCTTTGATGCCGTATTCGGGATCGAACAATAGGGTCGGGTCAAAGTACCAGCCATAGTTCGGCGGCAGCTTTTCCCACTGTTGGTTGAGAGGGTTGGTTACATATTGCTCCTCTCCCAAGCCGATGATGCCCACCTCGGATACGACGCCCAGGGAGTAGACTTTGACGAGGGCGCGCACCCGGTCGGGGCGCACCACGTCTCCCTCGGCCCGCTTCAATGCCATCGTCGGGGGGTCGTCCAGGTAGGCCAGTTGGCCCGAGATCTCGATGACAAAGTGAAGCGAATGGGTGGCGAGCATCCGCTCTCCGGCCCGTACAGCGACCTGGCCCGGCAACGGGGTGGGCGTTAGGTCCGGGCCGAGCAGTCCGCACCCGGCGACCAGAAGGCTCATTGCTAAGAGCGATAGGCTGGCGTGTTTCATTTCGATGGGTTTCAAACAAGTTGGGCAAGACCTTGGAGGTCTAATGAGATGTGTTTTCAGGCTCAAAAACTGCCCAAATCAGCGGTTTTGGGCGAGCACAAGCTCGGCAGAGACCTCCGAGGTCTAGGGTCTCTACTGAAATGAAACACATCCGTTTCATTTCGATGGGTTTTACAGATCAAAGGCGCTTTGTAGCGCCGGCGTGCCCTGGCATCCGGCGCATCAGTTGGGCAACGGGCAAATAGTTGCTATGAAAGCGCGCGTACAGTATTGGGCCAAAGCTGCGCCGGTCATGCCAAAGCCAATGATGTCCAGCGTGTTGCCGCTGCGCCGCCGTTCGTTGTACAGATCGGCGACCAGGGCTGCCAGCGCGCCCGCGAATCCGTTCACTGGATTATAGCCCAATTGAGGCGCATACACAAATGAGCTATGCCAGATCCTAGATGGTTCTCGGTACAAAACGCTCAGAGTCCCCGTCCCGGGGGCGGCCCACGTAAGAGATAGCCACTCGTTTGCACGGTTTTCGCACACAACCCGCCCCCGGGACGGGGGCTGAGAGCACTGGAAAACAGTTCTGTACCGTAAACTAGATAGTGTCCCTGTGGAGTGCGGCGTTCTATTGGGACACGAACAAACACGGGCTTGGCACACGGATTTTTATCGAGACTGTATCCGTGAAATCCGTTCATTAGGCCTCCGAGGTCTTACCCAACTCATCTGAAACACACCCATTTAATTTTACAGGTGGAAAAGTTGGGGGACAGTTGCTATGAACTGCGTTCACCCTGACCGTTGATCGGAGCTACTCGCCCCAGTCTACTAAAAAGCGCTCTGCCACCCAACCCACCAGCGGCCCCAGGCCTTCCCCCAGGAAACGCAGCAGGAAGCGGGCGCGAATGGCATAGATCAGCCAGGCCAGGTTGGCGCGCTGTCGCATATAGCGCCCTGTCCGATGGGCCAGCACACGCTCGCGGTAATGGCTGAACGAAAAGTCGTCACGGGCAAATGCCTCTCGCAGTTCCTGAGTAACCGCCTCGCCATAGCCCAGGGCAAAGCTGATGCCCTCGCCCAGCAACGGATCTACACCGGCGGCGTCGCCCACCAACAACACGCGCGGGGCGGAAAAGATGCCCTGCGGGTGAAAGCGACGCAGAGGATGTCCTTCTAGCTTGTGGCGGCTGGGCGTCGCGCCCACAGGGGCCAATGCCTCCTGCAATGCGCCTTTGAGAGAAGCACGGACCGGCTGGGGGTGGATGCGGCTGTCAAAGACGCCCCTGGTGTGCATAGGACGACCTCGCACCTGGGTGGGAAAATCCCAGATGTAACCCTGAATCCCGGCGGCTATCCAAGAAAGATCAATCAGTGCTTTTCCTTGTTGGGGATCAATGGACATCGAGTTCCGCAAATTGGTCGGCGCGGCGAGGATTTCCAGCGAGTGGGCGATTCGGGATGGTTGCCCGCGAGCGATGGCCCGCCGCACGACGCTGTTGGCCCCATCCGCCCCTACCACCACGCGAGTATGGTACGTGCCGTGATCCGTCTCTACCTCGACGCTGTCTGCGATGCGCCGTATCCGCCGTACAGGGGTATCTTCTTGGAGCGCCAGCCCTCGCTCGCGGGCCGCGTCGGCCAGCCAGGAGTCGAATTCCTCACGCCGGACGACGCGGAAGGCGTGCGGCTCGCGGCGGACGACAAAACCCCGGCCAAAGATCAGAAAGTGGGCCTCACTGACGGCGACGGTGGGTATCTCGTTCAGGTCGAGCCTCAGTTTACGCAGCCAGGTTTCGCCGCCGGGTGTGACGCCTCCGGCGCACAGCTTGGGACGCGGGTGACGCGCTCGCTCCAGAATCAGTGCGCGCCCGGCCAGTTCCGGCGCCAATTGCGCCAGATGTAGCCCGGTGGAAAGTCCGGCTGGCCCCGCTCCAACGATGATGATGTCGTAATCCATAGGACCTCCCCTGATAGTAAAAGCGCCCTCCTGATCCAGGAGGGCACGAGAAAACTGGCGCGCCCGGCGGGACTTGAACCCACAACATTCGGTTTCGTAGACCGCTCCTCTATCCAATTGAGGTACGGGCGCGCGCATTCACATCATAACACACAAAGGCCGTTTTTGTCAAATTTACTGGTTCACTTGCCTTAAAAGGAGCTTGTCCCGCAGCCATCCTGATCGCAAACTTCCCCGAGGGCCTGCCCTGGCGCGTATGTCAGGTTTTCCGCTCCAGCCGAGCCAAGCGGTGGCGCAGTTCGGCCCGGGTGGCGGCGCGGCGCTTGCCCTGGGGCCACTGCTCGACCTGCGCCAGCGCCGCCCGCGTCCAACCGGCCGCCAGAGGGAGGTTCTCCACGTGCCACTCGAAATACTTTGCCAGTTCGACGTGGGCCAGAACGTCGTCCGTCGTTTCCAGCGCCAACTGCTGCCAGCAGGCGAAAGCCTCGGTCCGGCGGTCGGCCCGCTTGAGGAGGTAGGCCAGGTCGCGCAATGCCTGGGCGTGCAGGTCGGGGGAGAGGCCGAAGCCAGGTTTTCCCCGCGAAACCTGGTTTCTCTCTTCATCGAAGAGTCGAAGGGCTGTCCGGTAAGCTCGCTCCGCCTCGGCGAGCCGGCCCTCGGCTGTGTACCACCGGGCCAGGCCGTAGAACTCGGCGCCGCTCAGGGATGGCTCGTTCCAGGGGTCGGCGAGGACGTGGCACAGGTGCGCCGCCAGTGTCACCAGGCTGAGGATGTCCACCGCGTTGTGGTAGAGCACGCGCTGCATCTCGCGCGCGTCGCCCGTGCGCAAATAGTCGCGGTAGAGCCAGGGGATCACGCCGCCGGCCACGTCGTCTTGCTCGCGCAGCACTCCCAGCACCTCGCGCTCCAGTGCGCCCAACGTGCGTGAGGGCAGGCGGTAGCGCCACAGCCGCCGCGCTGGTGGGAGCAAATCGAGATGCGGCAGGCCGGCCGTCGGCGGGGGGACGCGGGCCAGGATGAAGCGGGTTTCGATGATGGGCACGTCGAAGCCGCGCCCGTTGAACGAGACCAGAGCTTCGAACCTGGGCAGGAGGTCGGTCAGCGCCTCGACCATCGCCGGTTCGTCGCCGGGGTCGCGCAGAAAGTACTGTTGCAAGCGGAAGCCGCCGCCGGCCTCGTTGGCCGCAGCGGTGAAATAGCCCAGCCCGACCATAAAAGCCATCGTGCCGGCGCCGCCGGAGAGACCGGTGGTTTCGGTATCGAGAAAGCAAACGCGCCGCAGATTCACGCTGGCGAGTGCGTCGTCTCGCGCAGTCTGGGCGACGGCCTCGGAGGATAGGGCCAGGAACGAGGAGAGCGGCAGGTCGCCGTGAAAATGGTCGAGTGGATAAGTCTCTTCGGCGACGAAACACTGCCCGTGAGAGGTGGTGTGGAAGCGACCGTTCACCAGGTCCTCGATGGCGACGCGAGGGCGGGCGGGCAGCGTCGCTAATTCGCGCACGCCTTTCACTACTCCCAGTTCACGCAGTCGCCGTCGCAGGTCTCTGTGCATTGGTCAGGAGACGATCACGGGGGTGCCGCCCTCCTGTACGCGTAGACCGTCCTCTTGGTACGGGGCAGCGGGTCGAGTCCAGCGAAAGATCCACTTGGCGGCCTCGGAGGAGACGTTGACGCAGCCGTGACTGCGCGGACGGCCAAAGTCGTTGTGCCAGTAGGCGCCGTGAATGGCGACCGCGCCCCAAAAGTAGGAGTCGAAGGGGACGCCGGGCAGATTATAATCCTCGCCCACCATGTGGCGCGAGGGGGCTTTGAAGATGATGTGGTGGTGGCCGGTGGGCGTGGAGCGGTTGCCCCCCGTGCCGCCGGAGATGCGGGTCTCGAACACGGGTCTGTTGTTTTCGAGGGCCACGAGCAGTTGATCGGCGAGCGAGATGTGGATGCGTTTGTCGTGGACGTGGGGTGAGATTGGCGTCAGGTCTCGCGGGTAGATGGGGCGCACGTGGGCGGAGGGGACGTAGCTACGCGCGGCGGGGGACTGGCTGCTGTGCAAGCGGTACCACAGCTTGTGATCTGTGCCCCACACCGCCTCGGCGATGCGGTAGACCGAGCTGTAGCGCAGACGATAGGAGCGGCCAACGTCGGGCGATGGAGTGTAGCGGACGTCGGTGTAGGGGACGCTGATCTCCCCCCATAGTCCTGCGGGGGGGAGGTGTTGCAGCGGGGCGTTGAGGCGCATCTCGACCGGCTGGACGTAGGAGGAATAGATGTAGCCGCCGATGACGCGGAACCAAATGGGATTGTGAGGGTTGAGACCTGTGCTCTCGACCTCCTCAAAGTAGGTGATAGTATCGTCGAGGCGCTGGTAGCGCACGGTGGGGGCGCTGTGGTCCGGTTCGGCGCGCACCCGCACCGACCAGTCGGTGATTCTCCCCAGGTGGAATCTTTCACGCGCGATCTGAGCGCGGGGAGGCAGCGGCAGAGAGGCGACGCCCGCCAGCGCGCCCCCGCCCAGTTTGAGAAATTCCCTGCGTGTCAGATTGGTCATTTTTGAGTTTTTCCCATCCAGAAACCTGTCATCGTAGGGCAATTGCGTTTATACCTCCGAGGTTTACAAAATAGCGCCTTTCCGAAAATTCTCTGGCGATACGAAACACGTTCTCGAGACAAATACGCGACCTAAACCTCGG
>CAYMWP010000055.1:0-27137 GCA_964393895.1 uncultured Anaerolineales bacterium
TGTCGAAAAACTGGAACAGAAGCTAGGAGCGAATTAACGGAAACCTGTACTTAGCGTCGGTGCAAGGGTAGGATTGTGGTGGATCCCGCTTTCGCTCAAGGGGAGGGACACTTGGTCTGTGACAATTCCAAGATCATCTTGACTTTACAGCAAGCAGCCGGCGCGCGGGCGCGAATCCCTTGCTGCCTTGCCAGGTTCATACTGCTGTCTCTCTTACTGGTCACGTGCGCTGATTGCAGCCCCCACGCTCCCAGCTCCATACGAGAGACAGCACAGGCGACCGAGCCAATCGTCAAAGGTACACAACCGGTCATCGTTGACGTCTGGTTCCACGCCGCGGCCAGCCCGCAACGTCTGGTGGTGCAACAGGCCCTCCAAACGTTCAACGCCACCCGCGAGGACATCCGCATAGCACTGGTTGAGCTGCCCGAGGAGGACTATAACGAGCAGGTCCAACGGGCAGCCTCTGGCGCGGCTATTGCAGGCGATCTACCGTGTCTGCTCGACTTTGACGGCCCCTACGTCTACAGCTATGTCTGGGACGGCCTTCTCATCCCCCTCGACGACTATGTCTCTGACGAGATGAAAGAGGACTTTTTGCCGACCATCATCGCTCAGGGAACCTATCAGGACGGCAAACTGTACAGCCTGGGTCAGTATGACGCGGGTCTGGCGATCTGGGGAAATCGAGAGTATTTGGAAAAAGCCGGCGTGCGCTTGGCCACGGTCGATAATCCCTGGACGCGAGAGGAGTTTGAACAAGCGCTAGAAAAGCTGCAAGCCTTACGCGAGGTCGAGTATGCGCTTGACCTGAAGATGAATTACGACCTCAACCTGGAATTCTATGCCTATGCGTTCTCACCGATTCTCCAGAGCTTTGGCGCCGACTTGATCCATCGCGGCGACTATCAGAGCGCCGAGGGCGTGTTGAATGGAGACGAGGCTGTAGCTGCCATGGAGATGGTGCAGGGATGGTTCGAAAAGGGCTATGTAAATCCTGACCCTCCCGGAGATACCGAGTTCATCAACGGAAAAGCAGCGCTGAGCTGGGTCGGACACTGGGCCTGGGCGCCATACCGGGCGAGCCTGGGCGATGACCTGATCCTGCTGCCAATGCCCGACTTTGGCCAGGGTCCTAAGACGGGGATGGGTTCGTGGAATTGGGGGATCACGTCCCGTTGTGAGCACCCTGACGCAGCCTGGCAAGTTCTCGAGTTTATGCTCGATCCCGACCTGCTCCTGCGCCAAAGCGACGCCAGCGGGACCATCCCGGCCCGCAGGTCGGCCCTGGCGCAATCGGAACTATACGGGCCGGGCGGGCCGTTGCGCCTCTACGTAGAGCAGATCGAGGCCGGCTATGCCGTGCCGCGCCCAATCACGCCGGCCTACCCGACCATCAGCAGCGCCTTTACGAGGGCGTTCAACAACATCGCGCGGGGGGCCGACGTCAAGTCCGAGCTGGATGACGCCGTTCGCGAGATCGATCAGGATATCCAAGCCCATCAGGGCTATCCACTTGAATAGGCGAATAGCACAAGCTGTAGCAGGTCACCAGATCCAAACAAGGTGCCTGAGTTGAACTATGTCGAAAAAGAGACGAAGGGCGAACAGGTATCAGGAGACAGGAGGTAGGACGGAAGAGATGAAGCGCTCCCCAATCCGTACCTGGCTGTCTGGAATCGGCGATTTGCCGTTCTTGGCTCTGCTGCGCAGGCATCTCGCGGCTCGCCTGACGGCGGTCCTGATCGCGGTGGCGCTGACCCCCATGGTCGCGGTGGCTCTGTTGAGCTATCAGCGCGCTCGCACCGGCCTAATTAAGCTGGCGCTTTCCAAGGTAGAGCAGGAGGCTACCCTCACGGCGAAGGATACAGAGACCTTTCTGGAGCAATTCTCGACGGACATCCTGGCTCTGAGCAAGGCGCCGCCAGTGCAGGGGATGGTTCGGGCCCGCGACGCGGGTGGGATCGACCCCATCTCTGGCGCGTCCTACGATGCGACCATTGACCGCTTGAGGCAGATCTTTGCCAGCACGGCCTCTAGCAAAAAGTATTACCGCTCTCTCGTCTACATGGATGCTTCCGGGGAAGAGATTGTGCGCGTGCATTACGAGCAGGGAAAAGTCATCGTCGTCTCCAGGGATACACGCCTCGGCGTCGGCGACGAGTGGCCCCTGCAAAGCAGAGCCGACGTGGCATACTTTGTCAATGCCCAGGCGCTGGACGCCGATCAGGTCTATGTCTCACCCCTCAGCCTGGACCGCAAGGGCGACGAAATAAGAACGCCCCATGTGCCGGTCATACATTTCAGCACGCCTATCTATGACAGCGCCAGACAGTTTCGCGGCGTGATGGCCTCGACCGTGTATGCCGCGAGCTTTCTTGACCGCCTCAGCGTGGACGAGGGACACGTCTATTTGGCCGATCAGGACGGCTTTTACCTGGCGCATCCTGACCCGGCCCAGACCTTTGGGTTCGATCTCGATATGAGCTACAGCGCCAAAGCCGATCTGCCGAGCGCGTACGAGACGTTGACGCGGTCGAACCGCGACGCCCACACCGTTCTAGATGCCGGTCGCTCGGAGGTCATTGCTTTGAGAAAGCTGCACTTTGACCCACGCCAACCCGACCGATATTGGATCCTGGTCAGAACCCTGCCGCAGGAAACGGTACTAGGCCCAGTCAAGAACCTGGGCAGGCTGGTGCTGGGCGTAGCAGTTGTGGTGATGATGCTTGTGGCGCTGGCGGCCTCCTGGCTGGCGCGTGGGTTCACGGGTCCCATTGTCCAGCTCAAGGATACCGCCGAGCAGATCAGTCAGAATGACCTGCCGCAACTGGTCGAGTCGTTGAGACAGGTCGCGGCCGGCGAGTCGGTCGGCCGGCTGAGTTTGAGCGCCCGGCCCATCGAGGTCAATTCTCGGGATGAAGTGGGGCAGTTGGGTCTGGCGTTCAACCGGATGACCGCAAGCCTGCAGGAGCAGAACGCGCGCATCCAGCAGATAGCGGCCGGCCTGCGGGAGACGAACCTGGCCCTAAAGCGTCGGGCGACCCAGCTCCAGGTGGCTTCCCAAGTTGCGCGCGACGCCACCGCTGCCCGCGAACTGGACGAGCTGCTCGACCGCGCCGTCAGCCTGATTCGGGACCGGTTTGGCTTTTACCACGCCGGCATCTTTTTGGTTGACAAGCGGGGCGAATGCGCCGTACTGAGAGCCGCAGTTGGACAGGCCGGTCGCAAAATGCTGAAAGAGGGATACCGGTTGAAACTGAACGAAGAAAGCGCTTTGGGCAACGTCATCCATACCGGTCGGTCCCGAATCGCGCCTGACGTGCGCAACAAAGCCCGGCCGGGTGATGATCACTTGCTGCCTGAAAGCCGTTCGGAAATGACGCTGCCCCTCAAAGTTGGAGAGCGGATCATTGGCGCCCTGAATGTGCAGAGCGACGAAAAGGCTGCTTTCGACGAGGGTGATGTGCAGGCTTTGCAGACTATGGCCGACCAGTTGGCGGTCGCTATGGAAAAGATGCGGCTCTTTGAACGGACACAGGCCGCGTTGGAGGAGCGTCTGCAGGCAGTGGTATCCAATGCGCCGGTTCTCCTCTTTGCGCTGGATCGTCATGGCGTCGTCACGCTGGCCGAGGGGCAAGGGCTACGGTCCCTAGACATCGACTTGGGCAGTCTCGTGGGCAAGTCAGCCCTGGATCTGTGGCGCCGAGCGCCCGGGGCAGAAGAGGATGCGCGTCGCGCCCTCGCCGGCGAGGCGTTCGCTTCGTCTATGGAGATAAGTGGGCGGGTGTTCGCAGCTAATTGGACCCCACTCACCGATCGGCAAGGCGACATCACCGGGGTCACGGTCGTTGCCACCGACATCACCGAACAGAAGCACGCGGAGGAAGAGTTGCAGCGGTACGCGACGCTCCTGCGCGGTTTGAGCACACAACTGGCAGAAGCCGAAGAGATCGAACGACAACGGATCGCGCGCGAATTGCACGACCAGGTGGGGCAGAATCTCACCGTCCTCGACATCATCCTCAACATCGTCAAGTCACAAATAGTTGGGGAAACGGACTTGGTCCGTTCTCGCCTGGATGAATCGCTGGCCCTGGTGTATCAGACGACACAGCGCATCCGCGAGGTCATTGAGGATTTGCGATCGCCCGTCCTGGATGACTATGGGCTGTTGAATGCGCTGCACTGGCACGGGCAGCAGTTCAGCTCCCACACCGGCATCGCGGTCACCGTGAGAGGCGAGGAGCCCAGCCGCCCGTTAACCGCGCGCGTCGAAAGCGCCTTGTTTCGTATTGCTCAGGAGTCTCTGAGCAACATAGCCAAGCACGCCCAAGCTACACAGGTCACGGTCACGTTGGAGGCGGACGACGAGCGCGTCAGGATGTGCGTGGCTGACGATGGGATCGGCTTTGACCCTGCCCAGGCTAACAAAGGCAGCGATCGCCGTGGTTGGGGACTGCTGATTATGGCGGAACGGGCCGAGGCGGTGGGCGGTCGCTGCTGCGTCGAATCCCAACCGGGCCACGGCGCTCGAGTCACCGTGGAGGTGGTACAATGACCATCACTGTCTTTCTGGCCGACGACCACGCCGTGGTCCGCGATGGATTGCGCGTTCTGCTCGATGCGCACCACGACATACAAGTGATCGGCGACGCTGCCAACGGGCGCGACGCAGTGCGTCAGGTAAAGGAGATGCATCCTCGCGTTGTGATCATGGACATCGCCATGATGCCCGAGTTGAACGGGATCGAAGCAACGCGACAGATTCTCGAAACCTGCCCCTCCACCGAGGTGATCGTGCTATCGATGCATGCCACGACGGAGCACGTCTTTCAAGCGTTGCAGGCCGGGGTACGAGGCTACTTGCTCAAGGCGTCGGCAGGCGCAGAAGTGATCAAGGCCGTCCGCGCTGTGCATACCGGGCATCGGTACCTCAGCGAACAGATCTCGGATCAGGTCATTGATGGCTACATCCGGCAACGTGAATCCTCCGCAGACCAGAGCCCTCTGGCCCGCCTCAGTTCTCGCGAGCGCGAGATCCTCCAACTCGTCGTGGAGGGCAAGACAAACACCCAGATTGCGGACATCCTCTTTCTCTCCCGCACGACCGTCGCGACCTATCGCAGCCGATTGATGCAAAAGCTGGGCGTTGATGATCTGGTCAGCCTCATCAGATTCGCCATTCAGCATGGAATAACCCCGCTGGCGTAAAAGCCCAAGCAAGAGAAAGCAGAACAAAACCCCATCGGGTAACACACCCGCTCCCACGCTCAACCCCATACCTCTCGAATTTCCGTATCAAACTTTGTCACCCAGATTGTCAAATCATGTCTACAGACAACGCACATGCTCCCTGCTATACTGTTGGAGTAAAGCTGGCAGCGCACGATGCAAGACGGGCAGCACCGCCCCGGTATGGGGCAGCAGCTCGCATATGATCTGCACGCTCAGTGTTGTCAGCAGGATCCAGGTCGAGCCATTGTGGCAATTCGACCTGTCTGCACGATTCTGTCCGCGTCGGGAGGAGGGTTGGATTGCCCCGGAGACAAGTTACGAACGCAGATGTGGCCCGATTGGCCGGCGTATCCCGTACCACCGTCTCCCGTGTGATGAACGACGGGCCAGGTGTCAAACTCAGTGACGACACGCGGCAACGTGTCCTTGAAGCAGCGCAGAAACTTGGCTACTACCCTATGGCAGCCGCTCGTTCGCTGGTCACTGGCAAGACCCAGCGCATTGGCCTGGTTCTAGGTGAGGGGCAGCACCGCCTAGCCGCCGACGCCTTCTTTCCGGTATTCTTGCGCGGCTTTAGCGTCTCCGCTCACCAGCACGGCTATCTGGTCGTGATTCACTTGGCCAAAGATGTGCTTGACCAGGAAGAATGCATCTGGCTGATCCGCAAACAGCAGGTGGATGGCCTGATCCTTTCGGGACCAAGCTTGAACAGCCCTCTGCTATCCAGGCTGGCTGAAGAACGGTTCCCCCTGATCCTGCACGGCCGGCTGACTGGAAGTGGCTTTACGTGCGTGGACGTGGACAACAGCGCGGGAGCCCACCAAGCCGTGAGCCATCTGATTGGCCTAGGGCATCGCCGCATTGGCTTTATCTCCAACGCCCACTTTTCCTTCTCTGGAGCCCAAGAACGCTTCGCCGGCTACACGCAGGCGCTGGCCGAACACGACCTCGTGCACGATTCAGAGCTGGTCAAGGTAGCTGCCTTTCAGCCGGAAGGCGGGAAGGCAGCCATGGAGCAGATGCTACGTCTGCCGCAGCGACCGACAGCGGTGTTTGCTGCCAGCGATGTGATTGCATTTGGCGCTATGAGCGCAATCCGCGCGGCCGGTTTGAGGATTCCGGAAGACGTGGCCGTTGTGGGCTTTGACGATATTTTTCTATCCGCCCACGCTCATCCACCACTCACAACTGTGCGGGTGCCAGCCTACGAGCTGGGACAGACCGCCGTCGAGTTGCTGATCCCGCTCATTGAGGGGGACAAAGATGTTTCCTCAGTTATGTTGGAGACAGAGCTGATCATACGGGACTCTTGTGGGGCCAAGGCAACGAGATGTCCTTGAGTGATCAATGCATCTTTCTTAATACAGACCGTCGTAAATTCGTGCCGAGCTTTTTACACCACACCGGCCTAAAGAGTCGGTGTTATGGCACTTTTCGGCCAATTTGTGGACCTAGCGCCGCCTCTTCAGGGCGGCGCGGCAGGCAAAGCGGAACGAATTTATGCATCGCTGCACTTAACCTTGAGGCAGAGGAGCGCCTCCAATTGGCCATCACCCACGAGAATCGCACCGTAGACTTGCAGAGGAGGTGAGGATGATCCGATAGCAAGCAGAGCTTTTTCCAGATCTAGTATCCGTTGGCTTGTATACAAGCCCATTCTGTAACTATGAGTAAAGGAGAAGAAAAAGTGAACAAAAAAAGAATGCTTTGGGCGACGCTGGCCCTGATGTGCATAGCAGCCATCGTCGTCAGCTCCTGTGGAGGCCAAACGCCTGCTACCGAAGCGCCGCCAGCCGAGTCCCCCGAGACCGCGGGACCGGTCACTGTTGACGTCTGGTTCCATTCCGGTCGGGCTGAGGAGCGAGAGGCGCTGCTGGCCGCGTTCGGCGCCGAGTTCGAGACCGCAAACCCGGACATCCAGGTAGAACTGATCGAGCTGCCCGAGGGGGGCTACAACGACCAGGTGCAAGCGGCCGCCATCGCCGGGGAGCTGCCCTGCGTGCTGGACTTTGACGGGCCTTTCGTCTACAACTATGTCTGGGGCGAGTACCTTATCCCCTTGGATGACTATTTCTCCCAGGCGGAGCTGGATGATTTCCTGCCCTCTATCATCGAGCAGGGCACCTACCAAGACGGCAAGCTGTACAGCCTGGGTCAGTACGACTCGGGCCTGGCCATCTGGGCCCACAAGTCCTACCTGGAGGAGGCCGGCGTTCGCATCCCCACCGTGGACGATCCGTGGGATCGGGCCGAGTTCGAGGCGGCGCTGGCAGCGCTGAAGGATCTGGAGGAGACCGAGTACGCCGTTGATATGAAGATGAACTACGCCCAGTCTGTGCCGTCCGAGTGGCTGACCTATGGCTTTTCGCCCATCCTGCAATCTTTCGGCGCCGACCTCATCGACCGTGAGACCTACGCCTCCGCCGAGGGGATTCTCAACGGGCCTGAGGCTGTGGAGGCCATGACCATGATCCAGAGCTGGTTCGACGCCGGCTATGCCAACGCCAACCCCGCCGACGACGCCTGCTTCACCAGCGGCGCCTGCGCCCTGGCCTACGTCGGCCACTGGACCACCGCCGGTCACATAGACGCCGTCGGCGATGATCTGATCCTGCTCCCCATGCCCGACTTTGGCAACGGTCCCAAGAGCGGCATGGGCTCCTGGAACTGGGGCATCACCAGCCAGTGCGCCAACCCGGACGCCGCCGCCGAGGTGCTGCGCTATCTCGTCTCTGAGGAGAGCATCAAGCGCATGACAGAGCTGAACGGCGCTGTGCCGGCGCGCAAGTCGGTCTTTGCGCAGGACGAGCGCTACCAGGAGGGGGGCTTGCTCTACACCTTTGTCCAGCAGCTCGACCGGGGCTGGGCCGTACCCCGCCCGGTGACGCCCGCGTACCCCACCATCACCGCCGCCTTCTCCGTGGCGTTCAAGAACATTGCCAACGGGGCCGACGTTCAGGATGAACTGGACGCAGCGGTGGACAAGATCAATCAGGATCTGGAGGACAATGACTTTTACGGCGGCATCGCCGGGGGCGCGCCGGCCGAGACCGGAGAAATCAGTGTGGTCGACATCTGGTTCCACTCGGGCCGGGCGGCCGAGCGCGAGGCGCTGCTGGCCTCCTTCGGCGCCGAGTTTGAGGCCGAGTATCCCAACGTGGTCATCAACATGGTCGAGTTGCCGGAGGGCGGCTACAACGACCAGGTGCAGGCGGCCGCTATCGCCGGGGAGCTTCCATGCGTGCTGGACTTTGATGGGCCTTTCGTCTACAACTATGTCTGGGGCGAGTACCTCATCCCGCTGGATGACTATTTCTCCCAGGCAGAGCTGGACGATTTCCTGCCCTCTATCATCGAGCAGGGCACCTACCAAGACGGCAAGCTGTACAGCCTGGGTCAGTACGACTCGGGCCTGGCCATCTGGGCCCACAAGTCCTACCTGGAGGAGGCCGGCGTTCGCATCCCCACCGTGGACGATCCGTGGGATCGGGCCGAGTTCGAGGCGGCGCTGGCAGCGCTGAAGGATCTGGAGGAGACCGAGTACGCCGTTGATATGAAGATGAACTACGCCCAGTCTGTGCCGTCCGAGTGGCTGACCTATGGCTTTTCGCCCATCCTGCAATCTTTCGGCGCCGACCTCATCGACCGTGAGACCTACGCCTCCGCCGAGGGGATTCTCAACGGGCCTGAGGCTGTGGAGGCCATGACCATGATCCAGAGCTGGTTCGACGCCGGCTATGCCAACGCCAACCCCGCCGACGACGCCTGCTTCACCAGCGGCGCCTGCGCCCTGGCCTACGTCGGCCACTGGACCACCGCCGGTCACATAGACGCCGTCGGCGATGACCTGATTCTGCTGCCTATGCCCGACTTTGGCGAGGCCCCCAAGTGCGGCATGGGCTCCTGGAACTGGGGCATCACCAGCCAGTGCGCCGACCCGGACGCCGCCGCCGAGGTGCTGCGCTACCTGGTCTCTGAGGAGAGCATCCAGCGCATGACGGAGCTGAACGGAGCCGTGCCGGCCCGCATATCCGTGTTTGAGCAAGACGAGCGCTATCAGGAGGGGGGCTTGCTCTACACCTTTGTCCAGCAGCTCAACCGGGGTTGGGGTATGCCTCGCCCGGTGACGCCCGCGTACCCCACCATCACGGCCGCCTTCTCCGTGGCGTTCAAGAACATTGCCAACGGGGCCAACGTTCAGGATGAGCTGGACGCAGCGGTAGACAAGATCGAAGCCGACCTCGAAGACAACGACTATTACCAGTAGTACTTGTATAACCGGTGGGCCATGCCAGGGGGCTTCCCCCTGGCATGGCCTCTCAAACTTGTCAATTTTGAATAGGAGAGAAACATGGCTGACCCGATAGACAAGCAAGAATCGGCCACATCTCATCCCAAGAGGCGGCCCCGCCCTTCAAAGCCCAAGGGCGGGGAGAGCATCACGGCTTGGCTGATGATAGCTCCTGCCGCCCTGGGTCTAGTCGTCTTTATGATTGTCCCCTTCTTTATGGCCTTTTACTTTAGTTTCACCGATACCCGGCTCATGTCGCCCAACCCGCCTGAGGTGGTAGGCCTGGAAAACTATAAGCAGTTGCTAGGCATCAAAGCGATCTCTATGGAACCCTGGATCGACGCGGAAACCGGCGAATATCCACGCTCCCGCACGATCCTGCGCAGCGAAGAATACAAGGGCGAGCGCCTACAAGAACTGACCCAGGTCAACCTGCTGGGAGCCCGCTATCTCGTCGCGGCCGGCGACCCGATCTTTTGGCAGGGCCTGCTCAACAACTTTAAATTCGTGCTCATGGTGGTGCCGTTACAGACCGCCTTTGCCCTCCTCCTGGCGATTCTGATCAATCAAGATATCGTCGGGGCGAATGTTTACCGGGCGCTCTACTTTACGCCGGTCGTGGTGCCGATGGTGGTGGTGGCCGTGATCTGGTTCTTTCTCTACAATCCCGGCGTGGGGACGATCAACACCTTTGTGCAGGCCGTCACCTTTGGGCTGGTGGGGCCTCAAGACTGGCTCGCGGACCCCAAGCTGGCCTTTCTCTGTATCATGCTGGTCTCGATCCGGCAGGGCGTGGGGTTTCAGATGGTGATCTTTTTGGCCGGACTGCAAGAGATCCCGCAAGAGATATACGAGGCCGCGTCCATAGACGGCTGCAACAGGATCCAAGAGTTCTTTTACGTCACGTTGCCCCAACTGCGCAACACCACCATATTCGTGGTCATTGCCACCACCATCCTGGCCTTTCAGCTCTTTACCCAGGTCGACATTATGACGGGGGGCGGGCCAAGCAACGCCTCTATGACCACCATTCTGCACGTCGTCAACGAGGGCCGCCGGCAACTGCGCGCCGGCTATGCCTCGTCTATCACGGTTGTGTTCTTCTTGATTGTCCTTGTCATCTCGATCATCCAGCGCGTCATAGTGCGTGAAGAAAAGGCGGTGACATAATGAGCGCTTTAGCAGCCTCGCAAACCAAAACGATGCATAGCCGAGAATATCGGATTCGAAAGGCCGCCCGCGCGACACTGAACTATGTCGTCATGACCCTCTTGGCCTTGTTCTTTATGTTCCCGATCCTCTTTATGTTGATCTCGGCCATCAAGACCAACGAGGACCAGATCACGGGCGACGTGGCCGGGCTGCAGGCCTTTGTGCCCTATCCGCTCGAGTACCAGCCTTATGTGGAGGCATTGGACGAGCAACCCGTCGAGATGCGCGAGGCGTATACGGGGTTGGGCATACAGAACTTCCGTGATGTGTTCAGACGCACGAGGTTCGGGCAGTTCATGCTCAACTCGATCTTCATCTCCGGCACCACGGTGGCCTTGGGGCTGCTGTTCAACAGCATGGCGGCCTATGCGCTGTCGCGACTTAAATGGAGGGGACAGGGACTCGTACTGGCATTGATCGTGGCCCTCATCATCGTCCCTTTCGAGGCTGTCGCCGTCCCGCTCATGTTGTTGACCACCAAGCTGCCCTGGATCGACGGGACCATCGGCTGGCACAATACGTACCACGTGCAGATCATTCCCTTTATCGCCGATGCTTTCTCCATCTTTCTTTTCTACCAGTTCTTCATCGGCCTACCCCGAGACCTAGACGAGGCGGCTCTCGTAGACGGCGCCAGTCGCTTCCGCATCTATTGGAGCGTCATTGTTCCCATTTCCAAGCCAGTCTTTGCCACTGTCGCCATTCTCAAGTTCCTGCAATACTGGGGTTCGTATCTGTGGCCCCTCATGGTCGTCCAACTGCCAGACGCCAGACCGCTGACCGTGGCGATGAACGAGTTCTTTGGACAATATCCCCGTCTGTGGGGCGACACCCTGGCCTTTGCCTCGATGATTACCATCCCGGTGCTGATTGTGTTTATGCTGTTTCAAAAGTGGTTCGTACAGAGCGTCGCCTCCAGCGGCGTCAAGGGATAGCTTCTTCTATCCTGTCTCAGGTGCCGCACCGAATCGAGCCGAGGAGATGATCCATGGATGAGCTAGTCTGGCAGCGAAAGGAACGGTCGATCTGGGGCAAGCAGGCATCCGGCTATGACCGGCGGACCCTGCGGATCTATGAGCAGGCCTACGAGCGCTCGATCCGTAAGGCCCTCTCCGTGATCTCGCCCGATCAATGCGTCCTGGAGATCGGATGTGGTACAGGCATCCTCTCCCTGGGAATCGCTCCTTGCGCGGCGAAAGTGGTCGGCACCGACATATCACCGGAGATGGTCGAGATCGCCAGGCGAAAAGCGGAGCAGGAGAGACTCGGCAACGTAGAGTTCCGCGTGGGCGACGGCTATTCACTTCCTTTCGAGGACGGTTCCTTCGACACCCTGTTGCTGTTCAACACACTCCATGTGGTCAAGGAGCCCGAGGCCCTCCTTCGGGAAGCGCACCGTCTGCTCAAACCGTCCGGGCGACTGGTCAGTGCGACCGATTGCTACGTCGAGCCGGTGCCCCTCCCTACCCGGCTGAAACTGGGTACGCAGCGGATGTTGCACCGGATTGGCCTTATCCCGTTTCTATGGTGCTGGACCAAAGAGGGCCTTCAGCAGCTATTCGCGCGGTGTTCTTTCGAGATCGCAGAGACCGACGTGCTGCACGCCGCCCCTGTGAACTACTATGTTCTGGCGAGGAGGCAGGAGCTGTGAATCCATGAGAGCAGTTCGGGTGTGGCTACTGCCCTGTTGTTCTGGACCCCACGACTGGAAAACGGAGTATTGGCCTACAAAGCACAGGTGGAGGCAACGCAAAAATGAGAAACGGCATACGATTGTTGGTAGCTCCATGGTACCTACTAGGTTGGCTTTCGCACGTGTACCTCGGATTATCAGCGCCGGAGGAGACGTATGGCCACTTGGGCGAGGCAGCTCTGTTTCCGGCGTACACTACCTTGTGGCGCGATCTGGTAATGCCAAACATCACGTTCTTCGCCTTGCTGCTGGCCGCCTTTGAAATCGCGGTGGGCGTCCTGTTGGTGGGCAAAGGGAAACGGGTCAAGGATCGCTGGCAGAGCTTCCTGTTCAACCGCTTGCCAACTCTGATGATGGTCGCGCTGCAGGTACCGCTGCTATGGGGACGCTATGAGAGATCGTTGCCTGAAGTCATCTGGATCCGCCTCCCCTGGGCGAAGAAGTGACATGGCCGGTTCTCTATGAGGAGCAGTGGGAGCGGCTGCCGAGGGGGAAGTCGTTTCTTAACAAACACCTAGCGTCGGGCTGAACCCCTCACCGAGGGCTTCAACCCCTTCCCCAGGGCCAAATCTATGGCCTGTAGAGCCTCTTTTCCTCAACCCGAGCGCTCCACCCTCCGCGTCCCCGCTCCCTCCCCCGTCCCTCTGCTCCCTGCACCTTGCCCCCTCTGCTCCCCGCGTCCCTCCGCACGCCAAGTTCGCAAAACGTGAGCCTCGTCAGGCCAAAATCACCCCGCTCAGAAACTATTCTCAACAGCAGAAGTGGTGCACCAACTAGGAGTCTCCACGGTCACTGTGCAGCGACGGGTACGGAGTGGGCATTTTCCCAACGCTCGTAAGAAAGGACCATCTGTCAATAGCCCATATCTCATTCCAGAGAGGGACGTGAGGGATTTCCAACAGGCTCTTGAGAAGCAAGTGCCACATAGCAACGAGCAACAGTAGAAATCCAACAGGGCCGCCCCAGCAACCAAGCAAGCGCGACCCTGTTTCCCCATTGCACCTTACCAACCTAGCGCATCAGGACAAGGACATTCCGCGTTCGCAGAGGTCCTTTGCTACCCTGGTGCCAGATAGAGGCACAACGGGTTGGTGTGGCAAGGCAAAGCCTCGCCACGTGTGGCGACGCCCAGATTCGAACTGGGAACCAAGGGCTTATGAGTCCCCTGCTCTGCCATTGAGCTACGTCGCCTCAATTCACAGAGTGATTATACAGGAGAAGGGCTGGCGTGTCAAGCACACGTCACTTTTTGTATCCCCTGCGCCCTCGGGTTTGGGCCGTTTCCTCGTTCACGTCCTCCTGCCAGCCACAGTGGACGTTCTCACGGCAGTCAAAGCGCGAGATGTAAGGCTTGATGTCCAGGAGCGGCGTCCCGTCCAACACGTCTACATCCTCCAGATGCAAGACATTGCCTGCGATCTTGACCAGCCTCACCAGGCTGAGGCCAATTGGTTTGGGGCGGGCCGGCGCGCGCGTGGCAAACACGCCGTAGGGAGCATCCTGGAGGAACGGTTTTACGCTCAGGTTGCAGTCTTTTGCTCGGTGAAAGTTATACATCAAATAGATATGCGAAAAACCCTCCAGATCGCGCAGCCCCTCTTCGTACTCGGGGAAAATCTCGGCCGTCCCTTTGACCCCCTGCACATAGATCGGCTGGATAGGAGTTTATTCCACTTGTTCGTGGGGACTGTGGATCAGGCCGATGGGATGCAAGGTGATGGTGAGTCGGCGCTCATACTCGAGGTTGCCTGTTCTGCGTAAAACGAGAACCCCCACCGCTGAGGTGGGGGCGATGGGAGTAGCCCCAAGGGGAGTCGAACCCCTGTTTCCGGCTTGAGAGGCCGGCGTCCTAGGCCACTAGACGATGGGGCCAAGCAGGTCACATTCTACCAGCCTCCCCCCGTTTTGTCAAACCTGGCAAAAGTGCTATACTGGGCGCATGGTGCGATATGGAGCAAATTGATGTCTCGACCCGAGGCCGTCAGGCCTTTCACGATATCACTGCCGAGATACAGGCCGTCGTCAGTCGCGGCGGGGTGCAGGATGGGGTGTGCTTTCTCTTTTGCCCACACACCACCGCCGGCCTGACGTTCAACGAGAACTGGGACCCCGCCGTGCAGCGCGACATAGGCGTGGGGCTGGACGCTATCTCACCCCAGCGGGCCGAGTACCGCCACGGCGAGGGGAACTCTCCTGCGCATCTGAAATCCTCGCTGGTGGGCGCCTCGCAGTGCGTATTGATCGCCGCAGGGAAGCTGGTGCTGGGCGCGTGGCAGGGCATCTACCTGGCCGAGTTCGATGGCCCGCGCCGCCGTAGGGTGCTGGTCAAGGTGATAGCGGACTGAGATGCAAATCGATCTGAACCAACTGGAGCGCATCCTACCTACGGTGCGCAAGCCGGGCCGCTACGTGGGCGGCGAGTACAATAGCGTGGTCAAAGACTGGGAGACCACGCCTACCCGCGTCTGCCTGGCCTTCCCTGACATCTATGACCTGGGAATGTCGAACCTGGGCCTGGCGATCCTCTACGATGTGCTCAACCGGCTGCCGGACGTGCTGGCCGAACGGGCTTACATGCCGTGGGTGGACATGCTGACCGCTATGCGGGAGGGCGGCATCCCCCTCTACAGTCTGGAGAGCAAGCGTCCCCTGGCCGACTTTGACGTCATTGGTTTCACCCTCCCCTACGAGCAACTGTACACCAATCTGTTGGAGATGCTCGACCTGGCGGAACTGCCGGTGCGAGCCTCGGAGCGAGGCGAGCGGTATCCCCTCGTCGTCGCCGGGGGGCACGCCACCTTTAACCCAGAGCCGATGACCGATTTCGTGGATCTGTTCGTCATCGGTGATGGGGAAGAGGCGGCGGTCGAGCTGGTGCGGGCCTACCAGGAGATGCGCCAAAGGCCACGCGAGGTTCAGTTGCGGGCGCTGGCGCGCATTCCGGGCCTCTATGCGCCGCGCCTGTACGACGCACACTACAATGACGATGGCACGATCGCCTCAATCGAGCCGAACATCCCCCAGGCTAATTTACCCGTGCTCAAGCGCGTCGTCTCACCCCTACCCCCACCGCCGACGCGCCTCATCGTGCCCAACGTGGGCGTCTCTCACGACCGGGCGGCGATCGAGATTCAACGCGGCTGCACGCGCGGCTGCCGCTTTTGCCACGCCGGAATGATCGCGCGGCCGGTGCGGGAGCGGCCGATTGAGGAGGTATTAGAGGCAATCGCGGCGCTCTTGCCCCAAACCGGATTCGAAGAAGTGGGGCTGCTCTCTCTCTCCACTTCCGATTATTCCGAAATCGGCAAGTTGGTGGACGGTATCAGCGAGCGGTTCAGCGACGACCACCTCGCCGTCTCGTTGCCCGCGCTGCGGGCCGATAGCTTCTCGGTCGAGCTGGCAGAGGCGGTAGCGCGGGGGCGGCGGACGGGATTCACCTTTGCGCCGGAGGCGGCCACCGAGCGGCTGCGCTCCATCATCAACAAGCCCATCTCCACCGACCAGATGCTCGGCGTGGCGCGGCAAGTGTTCCAGTCCGGCTCCCGCACGGTCAAGTTGTACTTTATGATCGGCTTGCCCGGGGAGCGGATGGAGGACGTGCAGGCCATCGCTGACCTGGCGCGGGCCGTGCGGGCTGTGGGGCGCAGGGTGCACGGGCGCAAGACGAACGTCAACGTCAGTGTGAACACTTTTGTGCCCAAACCGCACACGCCTCTCCAGTGGGTAGGGTTAGAGCCAATTTCCTCCATCGTGGAAAAGCAATCGCTCCTGAGGCGCCAGGTACGCGGGGGCGGGTTAAAACTGAGTTACAACGATCCCGATGAGACCTTGCTGGAGGCCGCGCTCTCCCGGGGCGATCGGCGGCTGGGCCGGGTCGTAGAGCGGGCCTGGGAGTTGGGGGCGCGCTTCGATGCCTGGGGCGAGCAGCACGACCCGGCGGCCTGGAGGCGGGCGTTCGAGGAGGCGGGGCTTGACACTGGTTTTTACGTCCACCGGCATCGTCCGCTCGACGAACTCTTCCCCTGGGAGGTAGTGGATACGGGCGTTAGCAAGGAATTTCTATTGCAGGAATACCGGCGCAGCCAGTGCGGGGATACGCTGGCCGATTGCCGGGAGCAATGTCGCGGCTGCGGTATACTCGACGTCTATGGTACTGGTTGGTCGGAGGAATGGCGCTGCCCCTCCCCACACAATTCAAACAAGAGAGGTGAAAAATGACAGACCCACGAATTGACAAACTGGCCGACGTATTGGTCAATTACTCGGTTGCGGTACAGCCAGGTGACAAAGTGGCGGTACAGGGGGGCGCTTTGGCCGCGCCGCTGCTCAAGGCAGTCTACACCCGGGTGTTACAAGCAGGTGGATATCCGCTGATGATACCCACCCTGCCCGGCACGGAAGAGCTGTTCTTTCGACACGCTTCAGACGAGCAGTTGCGGCACGTGCCAGAGCCGCTCAAGCTGATCATAGAGACCTATGACGTCAGCATCAGAGTCAGGAGCGCGGAGAACACCAAGTCGTTGAGCAGCGTGGACCCGGCCAAGATGGTGCTGCGCAGCCAGGCCCAATCGGGATTGATGAAAACCTATATGCGGCGCGCTGCTGCCAGCGAGTTCCGCTGGGTGTTGACGTTGTTCCCCACCAACGCCTACGCCCAGGATGCCGATCTGAGCCTGAGCGAGTACGAGGACTTTGTCTACGGCGCCTGTATGCCGGACACGGATGACCCGGTGGGCTACTGGCGGCGCTTCTCGGCCTGGCAGCAGAATATAGTGGACTGGCTCAAGGGCAAGGAACGGGTGCACGTCGTCGGGCCAGAGACCGAGTTGCAACTGAGCATCGCCGGGCGCACTTTTATCAACAGTTGCGGCAAGAACAACATGCCCAGCGGCGAAGTTTTCACCGGACCGGTGGAGGATAGCGTAGAGGGGCACGTCTATTTCTCCTACCCGGCCATCCACCAGGGGCGGGAGGTAGCTGGAGTGCGGTTGTGGTTCGAGAACGGCAAGGTGGTCAAAGCGACCGCCGATAAGAACGAGGATTTTCTGCTCCAGACGCTCGACACCGACGCCGGCTCCCGTTACGTGGGCGAGTTCGCCATCGGCACCAACGAGGGCATTACCCAATTCACGCACCAGATTCTCTTTGACGAGAAAATCGGCGGCAGTTTCCACATGGCGGTGGGCGCGGGCTATCCAGAGACAGGGAGCAAGAACGAGTCCGCCATCCACTGGGACATGATCTGCGACCTGCGCGATGGAGGCGAGATCTGGGTGGACGATGAGCTGCTGTACCAGAACGGCAAGTTCGCGATCGAGTTTTGAGACGTGAAACGTGATGCGTGATGACGTAAGGCTGCGGGTCACGTTCTCCAAAAATGGACCGCTGACCTATACGTCGCACCTGGACTTGATGAGGGTATGGGAGCGGGCCTTGCGGCGAGCCGGCGTCCCGCTGGCCTATTCCCACGGCTTCAACCCGAGACCCAAGCTTCAACTGGCAGCCGCGCTGCCACTGGGTCACACCGGCGAGGCAGAGCTGCTGGACGTCTGGTTGGAGAGATCGGTAACGGTAGATGAGTTTGTCCGTTCCCTCGTGCCGATGCTCCCCGATGGGCTGCGGGTCGGCCAGGTACGCCGGGTGAGTTTGAGGGAACCGGCTTTGCAGACGCAAGTTGTATCGGCCGAGTACCGCGTGACAGTGGAGCGGGACGAGCCGGTGGAGCAGGTCGCAACGCGTCTCGAGAGCGCGCTGGCGGCAGAAGAGCTGCTGCACGAACGGGCGCACCGGAGGCGCGCGGGTGAACGATACGATCTGCGCCCGCTGATCGAGCGGCTAGAGGTGGAAGGGGCGGCCAGGGGCGAGGTGGTGTTGGGGATGCAACTGGCCGCCCGTGAGGGGGCCACTGCTCGCCCGGAGGCGGTGCTGGAGGCGCTGGGGATGGGGGATGCGCTCGCCCGTTACCATCGCCGCCGGTTGATCTGTGAGGCAGCCGCTTGACGAGATTCATTGCGTTGTCTTGGGCAACGTCAGTGCGCAGGGCCAGTCCCTGGCCATCGCTTTCGTCTGATTCTCGCGCGATTGCCAGTCCCACACCGTCATCCTCGATGGTGATCTCCAACTCTTCACGCCAGGCTATCCCGAGGCGCAGATTCAGCGAGCAGGCCTGGTCTGCGCCTCGTCCTTGGCGGGCCCTGTTGCGAATGGCCTCACGGGCGGCGTAAAAGAGCACTCCTAGTAGTCAACCGCCTAGCCCAACCGTGAAGAATGATTCCTCAAACCCAGCTTTACCCTCGTACCTCGCCATAAAGAACCCGGGCGCGGCGTCAATGTGCTCAAAGATGGCGGCGTTCACCTCGATCCCGGCGCGGTGCAACGCTTCTACCACCGCCTTGGGAGATGGCGGGCAACCCTTCACGGCGATCATCTCCTGGATGGCGGGGTGGTCCTTGTTGGCCCGGTACATGCACTCGCCGATCAAGATAGTCTTTTTCTTGCCGGGCGTGGGCTGCATGATCTTGCCGGTCAGCACCTCAACGTCGTCCCAGGGTTCCCCCTGCCAGGCGTAGGCGATGGTGGTGAGGATCACACCGTTGAGGGCGGAGCAGTAAGTACACAGGGTAAGGTCGTATTGGGGGTAAGATAACCCCTCGATGCCCCTCCTCTCCATAGCGCGGGGGAGAGTGTTGGCCTCGTTGTAGGGAAAAGCGTGCTCGTGGTAGCTGGCTACATCCTCGATTCTTTCTCCCAGCACTTGCACGTCGGATAGAGCCAGGGAACGCCCCCGCTCCCGGGCCACGTGAACCAGGTGAGGAACGTCCTGCGGGTCGTAGCCGAGGAGCTTGGCCCCGACCATATCGGCCGAGAGCACGTCCGGAGACGCCACGAGGACATCGCTCCGCCTGATCTTGCCGTCGAAACTCGGCCCCCGCGCGTTGGTATAGATCCCGTCCAGGAGGGTGAAGAAGGGCGGCAGCTTGTTCGCCAGCCGGGCGATCATATAGTTCAGGTCTTTTTCAGGGTCGGCGCTGTGGCACTTTTTGCGAGAGGGAATGTCAATCATCCCTTTCAGATTCTTGATCCCCAGACTGACCACCGTCTGAGCGTGGGTCTTGAGCACGGGCAGGTTGACCACAAAGTCGCTGCGGAGGATGTCCACGTTAAAGTTCAGGGCCACTCCCGCGCCCAGGTCCACCCTCTCAAACGGCCGCTCAAAGACGTTGACGCACTCGACGCCGTACCGTTTCTTCAGAACGCCGTATCCCAGGCTCTCAAAGGCGTGAGCGGGCGTCTCCGTGTCCTGGGGGTCCAGCGTGACCATGCCCTCTCCGATGACAATGTCGGCGACTCCGCGCTCTTTGAGCAGAACCACCATATCCTCTACCACGCGGGAGGTGGTGATCACGCCCCACTTGGGGAAAGGGACAGCCCGCGTCCAAAAGACGATGTTGGGTTTGACAAAAACCTTTCCATTGGCCGGCAGACGATCCAGACCGTGAGAGAGCTCGACCGCCCGGCGGACTGATTCGAGGGGTTTTTTGTAACGCACGATGGCGACGGTTGGCTTGTGCATGACTGCTCCTTATTCTGATAGGCCCCGGCACATCGGAGTCAATTCTGGACTTTGAACTCGCCGACGACGAAAGAGTCGCCGGCCGGGCGACCGTTGGCGCCCACTGTTGGCAAACGCTGCATCGTCGCCAGCAAGTACCAGCCAACCTCGACCCGGTAGCGGCCGGCCGGGGCGTCGGCGGCCAACTGCACCTGGTAGGGATCGTTCACTTGCTCGCCGGCCGTCCATTGGCTGGTGGGGTAGCTCCCCTGCACCGGCCAGGCGTCAATCTGGCCGTGCAGCCGCCCGCCGGGGCCCACCAAGTGGACAAAGACGGTATAATCCTGACCGACGGAGCGCAGCGCACGCCACCGCAGCGTGACGGGGATAATGTCGCCAGGTTGGGCGGTGTCCCGACCGACTTGGGCCTCGAGCAAAAGCACCAGGTCGGCAAAGTTAGCTAACGGATAATTTTCGCCCGCTCCTTCCTGCGCTGGAGTTACCTCGACCGCGCCGAGCGGGCAATCGTTGGCCGGCCCAGCCAGCCAATTACAACGCGCGCTCTCACCCGCCAGTCCCACCCGCAGCGTATAGTTGCCCGGGGTCGGGGGCGCGGCGATGGTGTGACGACTGCGCAGCGCACCGGCGGTGATGAGCGAGGAGCTTGCCTCTATCTCCTGTCCGCCCGAATTCACCCAGGTCAGCCGCATATCTTGCTCCTCTCTGATCCCGCGCCAGGACAGGTCTACCACGACGGGCGCGCCGGATAGGGCTTGGCCAGCCACGTCGTGGCCCGTCAGCCAAGCGTCGTTGGCAAAGAGGTAACGCTGCTCATACGGCAGTGGAGGCGGCGGATGGGCTGGCGTACCAATCGTCAGCGCGCCCAGGGGCAACCACGCCGTCGTCGCGCCGTCAACCGCCAGCCCCGCGTCGCTGAAGGGGGGAAACAGCCCCACCTGGAGCACGTACTCCCCGCGCGGCAGCCAGGGGGAGAGCGGTATCTCGTGATAATCGGCGACCGTCACGCCCACGGGCCACCCGTTGGTGGGATACAGGCCGTTTACGGGGCGCGCGCCGTTGCTCTCCCAATGCACGTGATTTTCCCTGTCCACCAGTCGCAAGCGGACGACAAAGTCGCCCCTAACTTTTGTCTCGGCCCGCCAGTGGAGCGTCAGATGGCGCAACGCTCGTCCCAACGGGTCTCCGCTCAGTTCGGCGTCCAGCAATTGGATCGCTTCGCCGAAACTTGCGCGCACGTCACCGGAAACCAGGTTTTCTTTAAGCGAAGGCGCTTCTGCTTCGCCCGAAGCGACAAAAACCTGGTTTCCCACCTCGGCCAACGGCCCCACCGAGCGCAGGTGCAGCCCCTCCAGGTGCGGCAGGTAGCGCGCCAGGTAGACCGTCTGGCCCGCTCCCAACCGAGCTGCCAGTTCTGCCTGATATAGTTCCTCGCTGCCCAGCAGAACCAGGTCGAGATCGGACCGCGCCCCTCCTATCTGCTGCAAGTAGTAGAGAGGGGCGAACTTCTCTGGGTCGGCCAGCACCGCGCTGCCCTCGGCGAGCGGGAGGCTCAACACGTATTGACCCCAGGCAACGTCGCCCTGGTCGTCGCTTTGGTCCACCTGGGGCAAGTTCGTCCAGATGAGGCTCAGAAAATGAAAAAAGATCAGTAAACCAATAACCGACGAACCAATGACCAATGACCAATGACCAACTCGCCCACTTGCCCGCTTGCAAACTTGCATACTCACACCGGCAATGCCAAAGCCTATCCAAAGCGCCAGGATTAGATGGGCGGGGAGCAGAAAGACAGAGATGTCGGGAACGTAATAGCAGAGTCCATAGAACGCAAAGGCCAGAAAGGTCACACCGGTCAGCGCCAGCGTCCGCCTTTGCCGGAGCGCCAGCTTTGCCGCGCCGACCGCCGCCAGCCCCAGTCCGACCCACCCGAAAGACTGCTGCATCAGACGCCCGACGATGGTCCAGCGGGTGGGGTCGCGCCAGCCGTCGAGCCGCAAGGCCGCGTGGAATTGGCCGCCGGTGATGTAGGTGACGAACTCGCGCACCGTCATCCACTGGCCGTTGTTCAGCGCCGGCCAGCGCAGCGGGATAAAGAGATAGACCGACAGCCCCAGGAGCAAAAGCCCCCCGGCGGTCAGCCAGTCTTTGAGCCGCAGCCGGGGTCGCTCCCAGAGCAGTCCCAGCGCCACCGCCGGGAGCAGCAGTACCGTCGTCAGGTGATTGGCAAAACTCAGGCCAGTGAGGAGAAAGATGGCTTGCCAGCGACGCGCTGGGGGGAGCGAAGAAGTGGGGGAAGGAGTGGGGGAGCGTGAGGGAGAGTTTAGCAGGAGCCACAGAATGGCGGCCGCGAGCAGGTTGTGCAGCGCATAGACTTCGGCGGCGATTGCCTGGGACCAGAAAGCGGCGGAGAAAGCAAAGGCCAGCGCGGCCAGAAAAGCCGGCAGCCAGCGTGACGTCAGGCGCAACAGAAGAGCGTAAACCACCAACACAGCAGCGGCGGCAAAGACAGCCGAGGCCAAGTTCACGCGCCAGGCCACGTTGCCCAGGGGAAGCAGCGTGAACAGCTTGCCCAGCAGGACGTAGAGTGGATAGCCGGTGGGGTGCGCTATTCCCAATTTGGGGATGATGACCTGGAACTCGAAGGTGTCGGCCTGACCGACGGAGGGAAGCAATGTACGCAAGTAGAGCGCAAACGTCGTCAGTCCCAGTGTAGCGGGGACCGTCCACCGCGCCCGCTCACCCCACGCCGCCAGCAGCGCCAGTGCCGCCCCGCCGACCAGCAACACGCCGCCGGCTAGAGGATGCGGGACGATACCTATGGCGTAGAGGAGGGCCAGAAGCAGGGGTGCGCCGGCCTGAAGGGCCGGCGCTGGAATACCTTTCGAACCAGCGCCACCCGTTCCACGGTGATGCGGCTTTCGGTACAGCCACAGAGCCAGAGCGACCCCGGCGCAGGCGACGACCACTCCGACTACAGCCAGCGGGGAAGCGTAGAGCAGGGGCCAGAAACCAGCTTCCGCCGCCAGGCGAGCCAGACCCAGCCCCCAGAACGCGCCCACCGCACCGACTCTTGCTGTGCGCAACCAGCCGTCAGGGCACGGTCTCATCACCCTCGTCGCCGTGAAAGTAATAGTCCAGAATGTCGTGGGCCACCGGCGCCGCGTTCGTCGAGCCTTCTCCGCCGTTGTACAGAAAAACGATGACAGAGACCTCTGGCTCTTTCACCGGCGCAAAGGCCGCAAACCAGGCGTGCTCCGGTTGGGCGTACCCCACGCGGCAGATGCCGACCTCGCGGGCGATGTCGTCGCAGTACTGGGCCGTGCCGGTCTTGCCGGCCACGCGCACCCCCTCTATCTGGGCGCGCGTCGCCGTGCCGTAGGCCACTGCCTCTTCCATCCCCTGCTGGATCAGCGACCAGTTCTCCCGGCTGATGGGCAGCGTGCGTATGATCTCCGGCTCGAAGGGTTGTACAGTGTTCCCTTCCGCGTCGGTGACGTGGTGGACGACGCGCGGGCGGTAGAGTGTGCCGCCGTTGGCGATGACGTTGATGGCGTTGAGCATCTGTAGCGGCGTCACTTGCAGATACCCCTCGCCAATGGAAAGGTTATAGGTGTCGCCGGTGGACCAGCTCTCGCCATAGGTGAGCCGTTTCCAACTCGTGGTGGGTACTATGCCGTCAATCTCGCCCGTCAACTCTATGCCGGTGGGCGCGCCAAAGCCAAAGAGCCGGGCATAGTGGGGGATGCCGTTTTCCTCGTCCATTCCCAATCCCTCGAACCCGCTTTCCTCGAACCCGCCGCCGGCCTTGTAGAAAAAGATGTTGCACGAATTGGCAATGCCGCCCACCACGTCCAGCCAGCCATGACCGGCCCGGTTCCAGCAGTAAAAGTTTTGCGCCTGACCGGGGTCGTTGGGATAGTATTTGTTGGGTACGACGATGGTACCAGGACAGTTCAGTCTGGTGCGTCGCCTGTCCAGCACTTTTTCTTGCAAAGCCCCGGCCGCCACCACGACCTTGAACACCGAGCCGGGCTGCAAACGGTCCGAGATGGCGTGGTTGAGCATGGGCCGGTGGACGTCTTCGCTCAGGGCCTGCCAATCACGGTCGGAAATACCCTGGGTGAAGAGATTGTTATCGTACGTGGGCAGGCTGACCATGGCCAGTACCTCGCCCGTCTGGGGGTTCATCACGAGCGCCACCCCGCGCGGCGAGTTCACGTTCGGGCGCGCCATTCCCTGGCGCAGCGTTTCCTCGACAAATTCTTGTAGTTCGAGGTCGAGTGTCAGATGGACGTTGTTGCCGGGCATGGGGGCGGCCTGTTGGCTGACCACGCGAATCATCTGGCCCATCACGTCTTCCTCGACGAGGTTCTCCCCTTTCTCTCCCCGTAGCGCGTCCTCGTAGGTCGCTTCGACACCGATGCTGCCGATGCGGTCCGTGGATGGATCGTATCCTTGGGCGCGGTATTCCTCCTCGTACTCTCCGGGGATGGGCATCAGGTAGCCCAGTATCTGGGATACCTGCGGACCGTAGGGATACTCCCGTGTCGAGTCCACCTCGACCGAGACACCGGGCAGCAGCAGGCTCTCTTGGGCCACCAGCAACGCCTCTTCCCGCGTCACGTTTCCCTTGATCTCGGTGGGATGGTAAGGCACTCTCCACGCCTCAGCTACTATCTCGCGCAGGCCTAGCTGGTCGCCGGTTGTAGTGTAGGGCACATCGAGCAACACCGCCAGGCGGACGAGCACGGCTTCCGCTTCGGCCTCGTCGTCAGGGAGATAGGCGGGGGTGACGGTGACTTTGAAACTGGGGACATTGCGCACCAGCGGTGTGCCCTGACAGTCGTAGATGATGCCCCGGCTGGTGGGAACGATCTCGGCGCGCAGCCTGCGCTGGTCCGCCTGCGCACTGTAGTATGCGCCCTGCACAAACTGTAGATTCCACACCCGCTGGCCAAAAAGTGCAAAGATGGACAGGATCAGTCCGGTCAGTAAGATGACGCGCGGGGATCTCTTGATGGCTTCCCATCGCGCCTCCCACTCGCTCTGGGGGGGGTATTCTGGAATGCCGTCCGTCGTCACAAGTTGAGACCCTCGCGCCTGATTCTCTGGGATAGCCATCCCAGCGGCTGCCGAATGAACGGGGCGAGGATAGTGTTGAGTATCACCGAGGGCCCGGCCATGCGCAGCAGTGCAAACCCCCAATCAATGGTGTGCCCCGTCCAGGCCAGAATGATCAACAAGACCAGATAATAAGTCACAGCACTCAAGAACACCAGCAACAGCAAGCGAGCCACGCTCGGGCCAAGTCCCTGGCCCCAGGGTTGTCCGGCCCACCAGGCCGCCAACACGAGAGCGATCGCAGTCGCGCCCAGCGGCCCGCCGGAAAGCAGGTCCAGGATCAGGCCGCCGATAAAGCCCCACACCACTCCCTCTTCCAGGCTGCGCACAAAGGCCCAGACCAGAACGACCAGCAACATCAGGTCGGGTCGCGCCCCCCGCACGCTCACCCGCGAGAGCAGCACGCTCTGAATCAAGGCTATGCCGGTCAAAAGAGGAAGACTCAGGTAGAGGTTCATGCGTAATGCGTAAAACGTGACGCTACGGTTCTTCGGATACCGGTTCTTCGAAGGGGATTTGCTCGAACTCGGTGACAACTAACACCAGTTCCAACCGCGAAAAGTCCAGCGCCGGACGCACGACGGCCGACTGGAACAATTCGTAATCCTCTTGCAGTACTTGGGCCACCTGGCCGATGACCAGACCCTTGGGCAAAAACCCGCCCAACCCGGAGGTCAGCACGATCTCGTCTTCGGCGATGCTTTCCTCCTGGGGAATGTATTCCATCAGTAGCGTGCCGTCGGACTGTCCCGTAACCAGGCCGGTGACGCGGGAGGTCTGTAAGAGAGCGGCGACGGCGCTGCCAGTGTCGGTGAGCAGCTCGACTTTGGCCGTGCGCGGCCCGACTTCTGCGATCCGTCCCACCAATACCGCCCCGCCGCTGACGACTGGCATTCCCACCGCTGCACCTTGCTGGGTTCCCACGTTGATGGTGATAAAGCGCAGGTAAAGGTTGGGATCCGTGCTCAACACTTGTCCGCACGGGAAAGCGTCGCAGGCATCTTTCCCGATCACCTCGGCGCCCAGAAATGCCGAGACCGGATACTCGCTGGTAAAGTTAAGCAGGGCGCGAAGTTGTTGTACCTCGGCTTCGTATTCTCTCAGGCGCACGTTCTCGACGGTGAGAGCGCCCGTCTGGGCCTGCAATTCCTCGACCTGGGCGCGCAGTTCGCGTACCTGGCGCACCGTCTGAAACAGATCGCCCGCGCCTCCGACCACGCTCGAAACCACGCGCTGCAACGGGTCGAGCACATAGTGAAGCGCGCCTTCAGCCGGGGCCAGGTAGCCGGACTCGTGGAATACGAGGAGCAACAACCCCAGGATGAGCAACACTAGAGGGAGCCAGGAGCGTCGGGGAGGCTGCATCATGGTTCAACACTCCGCAAATTGGTCGAAAAACCAGGCTTTTTTGCCGAGGGAATTGCTCTAGCCATAAAAAGCTCTACGGCGAGGCATACTCGAAAGATGAGTAAAAACCCGGTTTCTGGCTCGTCTGCTAACCTGAGCCGATCAAAAGCCGGCGGGTCTGGGGCGTCGCTCGTCGGTGCTGGCCAATACCTCGCGCAGGGTGTTCAATTCTTCCAATACCTTACCAGCGCCACGAGCCACACACGTCATCGAGTCCTGGGCTACCCAGGCTCGCATATTCATCTCCTCACCCACCCGCTCGGCCAGTCCCTTTAACTGAGAGCCGCCGCCGGCCAGGCAGATGCCGGTCTCCATCAGGTCAGCGATCAGTTCGGGCGGCGTCTGGTCCAGCGTATCTCTGACCAAGTCCATAATGATGTTGACCGAGTTACCCAGAGCTTCTCGGATCTCGATACTACTGACCTCGACCGAGTCGGGTAGCCCGGTGACCAGATTGCGCCCGCGCAGCGTCATCGTCGTTTCTTCGGGCAGCGGGTATGCCGACCCGATGCTTATTTTTGTCCGCTCGGCCATACTTTCGCCGATATAGAGGTTGTACTTTTGGCGGGCGTATTGCATTATGTCCTCGTCCATCTCGTCGC
>CAYMWP010000056.1:0-26517 GCA_964393895.1 uncultured Anaerolineales bacterium
TAAGTTCACAGGTCAACTGACACGTTTGGGAGCAATTTTGGATCTACTGAGTCTGACAATGGCGCGTCTCACTCACTCATCGTGAGGAGTGAGGTGGCGGATGTAGAAAGGCTTTTGCGGGACCTGCTCGCACGGGACGTGCTCGTTTATTTGATGAACGGTAACTGCTCGGCCCGACCCAGACCTCCGAGGTCTATAGCCTGAAACGAGAACTTGGAGCGATGTGCGCCTGTGCGCCAATGACCATACCTGGGCGCACCGACTTTTAATCTGTGTGAGTCTTCAGTGGATCGAATTCTGCTCGGCGGGAGCAAATTTCCATCTACCGAGTCTGTATACTGCTAAGGAGAAATACTTTGATGCGTAAAGAGCTTGTTGGTGCTGTACTGGTCGTAGGCGGCGGCGTGGGCGGTATGCGCGCCGCAGTTGACCTGGCCGAAGCTGGCCTCAAGGTCTACCTGGTGGAGAATATGCCCTGGCTGGGTGGCCGGGTGGCGCAACTCGGCTACATGTTTCCCACCCACGACTGCGTCCTCTGCCGGGGCACCTCTGACCACGGTTATGGCTGCACGCGACCGGCCATATCGCCAGCTTTTTTGGACAACAACTTGCACCCCAACATCGAGGTCCTCACCAATACCGATTTGATCAATCTAACGGGATATGCCGGCGATTTCACAGCCACGCTGCGCCACCGTCCCACCCACGTGGACGTTGAGCGGTGCATCAACTGCGGGTTGTGCGACAGTGTCTGCCCGGTGAGCCTGCCCAGCCCGTTCGAGGAAGAACTAAGGGCCCGTAAAGCGATCTATAAAATGGCGCCGCGCGCATTGCCCGATGCCTACGTCGTGGACAAGGTGCCGCGCTGCGACACCTGTCGCCGCTGCGAAGCGGTCTGCCCCACCGGCGCGGTGAACCTGGACGAGCAGGAGACCGAATACGACGTGCGTGTCAGCGCCATCATCCTCTCGCTGGGTTACGCGCTCTCTGATCCGACCGAGTACCAGGAACTGGGATTTGGTCGCTTTCCTAACGTCATCCACTCGATGCAGTACGAGCGGCTGGCCAGCCGCTCCGGGCCAACGGAGGGTATCGTTATGCGCCCCTCCGATGGGAAACGGCCTGAACGCATCGCCTGGCTCCAATGCGTCGGCTCGCGGGATCAGAAGCATCCCTACTGCTCGTCCATCTGCTGCATGTACGCCACCAAGGAGGCCATGCTGGCCAAGCAGCGCATTGAGGACATCCACTGCGAGATCTTTATGATGGACGAGCGGGCCTTTAACAAGGAATTTAACGCCTACTATGAGCAGGCGCAGAAAAAGTATGGAGTAGAGTATACCCGCTGCCGCATCTCGCTGGTCAAAGAGGACCCCGAGACGCGCGATCTGATCCTGCGCTATCCCGGCGCGGACGGCGGAATCGTCGAGAGCAGATTTGATATGGTGGTGCTCTCCGTAGGGGCGCTGCCGCCCCGGGGCTCCCGCGATCTGGCGAACATGCTGGGAATCGAGCTGAACCCTTATGGCTTTTGCCGGACGGACAAGTTCGCCCCACTAAGCACGAGCAGGCCCGGCATCTATGTCTGCGGGACGTTCTCATCGCCCAAAGAGATCGCGGAGACAATCCTGGACGCGGCCGGCGCGGCCGGAGACGTGATGCAACTGCTCTCCGATGAGGTTGGCGGTGGCCGGGCATACGGCCACGAATATCCGTTCCTTTACGATCCGGACGCTTTTCCACCGGAGCGGGACGTGACCGGAGAGAAACCGCGCATCGGCGTATTTGTATGTCGCTGCTATCCGAGCATCGCGGGAATTGTTGATACAGACGCAGTGGTCGGTTTCGCCGCCGGCTTGCCCGACGTGACACACGTAGAGACGATAGACTATGCCTGCCTGGAAGAGGGGCAGGAGCAGATCCGGCGAGTGATCGAGGAGCACGATCTTAACCGGGTGGTCTTGGCGGCTTGCAGTCACCGCACCCACGAGTCGCTGTTCCAACGCATCGTCCGCCAGGCCGGGCTGAATCCCTATTTGCTGGAAATGGCAAACATCCGCGAGCACTGCGCCTGGCCGCACGCGGACGATCCGGCAGGGGCTACACGGGCGGCGAAAGAGTTGACGCGCCTGGCAGTGGCGCGAGCGCGGCTGGCCGAGCAGGTGCACAAGCAAGCCATCGAACCCATCCGGCGGGCGCTGGTGATCGGAGGCGGCGCCTCTGGCATGACGGCGGCGCTTAACGTCGCCGACGCGGGATACGACGTCACCCTGGTGGAGCGAGAGTCGGGACTGGGCGGCAACTTGCAGCACATCTACTACGTGGCCGAGGGGGACGATCCCCAGCGGCTGTTGCGCGACCTGGTCAATCGCGTGCTGGGCCACCGGAGAATTGACATACTCACTGACTCGGAGATCATCACGCACGAGGGCAGCGTGGGCGCATTCCGTTCCCTGGTGCGCACCCCGGCCGGCGAGGTAGAGGTCGAGCACGGGACGACCATCATAGCCACCGGGGGGCAGGAATGGCGGGGCGACGTATATCTACACGGCCAGGACGAACGGGTGGTCACCTCGCTCGATTTGGAAGAGATAATCACCCACCGGCCGGAAAAGATCGCAGACCTGAAGGAAGTCGTCTTTATCCAATGTGTGCGCCGGCCGGGCGAGGTCGAATACTGTAGCCGGACGTGTTGCACGAACACGATGAAGAACGCTATCCGCATCAAGGTGATCAATCCCAGGTGCAAGATCGTCGTGCTATACGAGGACATTATCACCTACGGCTTCCGGGAAGAGTTCTACACCGAGGCGCGGCAGCGCGGCGTCATCTTTGTGCGCTACGACGAATCTCACATGCCGCAGGTGCGGACGAGCGACCGGGGTGAATTAGAGATCACGGTGTGGGAACCCAATCTGGAGCAAGAGATCACGCTGCACCCTGATCTGCTGTCGTTGAGCATGGCAATCGAGCCATCTGCGGGGACGGAGAAACTGGCCCGCATCCTGGACGTGCCGCTCTCAAGCGAGGGCTTCTTTATGGAAGCCCATCTCAAAATGCGACCGATGGATATGGCGAGAGAGGGTATCTTTGTCTGCGGCATGGCCCACTATCCCAAATTCATCGAAGAATGTATCACCAACGCGCAAGCAGCGGCGGGGCGGGCCATCACAATTCTCTCTACGCCGCAAATGTACATCGGCGGGGTCATCTCGGTGGTGGATCAGAGCAAGTGTGTGGGCTGCCTCACCTGTGTGCGAATCTGTCCCTTTACGATCCCCAAAGTGCGGTATTCGGATACGGGAGTGGGGGAAATCAAGGGAGCGGCCTATATTGACCCGGCGATGTGCACGGGGTGCGGCACCTGCGCGGCCGAGTGCCCGGCCGGCGCGATCCAGTTGGTCGCCTATCGGGATGAGCAGATCCTGGGGCTGCCGCTGGGTGCGTGGGCGAGGGAGCGAGGGAGCGAATCGGCGAATCAGCGAATCAGCGAGTGAGCGTCTGTGTTTCACGGTTTACGTTTCACAAAGAGGTGTTAATGACTGAACAAAGCAATAACGGTTTTGAGCCAGAGATCACCGTCTTTACCTGCATTTACTGCGCTTACATGGCCATTGATACGGCCGGTGCACTGCGCATCAAATACCCGGCCAACGTCAAATTGATAAAATTACCGTGCACGGGCAAGACGGATACGCGCTACCTGCTGGAGGCGTTCGAGCAGGGAGCCGATGGGGTGTGTATCGTGGGTTGCCCCATCGGCAACTGCCACCATGTACACGGGAACGAGAGAGGCCTGGCGCGGGTCAAGTACACGAAAAAATTGCTCGACGAGATCGGGCTGGGAGGCGATAGGCTGGAGATGTATTTCGTCTCCGGCGGGATGGGAGACACGTTTGCCAACGCAATGCGCGAGATGACGGAGCGAGTGCAGGAATTGGGGCCAAATCCCTTGAAAAGTGAGCTTTGACCAAGGCGGTTTGATGAGGGGAAGGGAGACGCATGGATGAGCACAGCGTCAAGCCAAAACATCCCACCGGCGCGGTGATGGTTGTCGGCGGGGGGATCGCCGGCATTCAGTCGTCGCTGGATCTGGCTGAGGCCGGCTACAAGGTCTACCTGGTCGAGAACAAATCGGCCATCGGCGGGCACATGGCACAACTGGACAAAACCTTCCCCACCAACGACTGCGCCATGTGCATCGTCAGCCCCAAGCTGGTGGACTGCGGTCGCCACCACAACATCGAACTGCTGACCGATAGCGAGGTGGTCGGTATACAAGGAGAGGCCGGGGATTTCACCGCCCGGGTACGGATCCATCCCCGCTACATTGATCTGGACAAATGCACCGGCTGCGGCGACTGCGCCACCGTTTGCCCGGTCATCGTGCCTATCGGAATAGGCCCCCATTTCGACGAGGGTTTGGCGGAGCAGCGGGCGGCCTACAAGCTGTACCCCCAGGCGGTGCCCAACGCCTTTGCCATCGAAAAGCTGGGCATCGCTCCCTGCCGCGACGCCTGTCCAGCCGGTCAGCGCGCCCAGGGCTACATCGCCCTCATCCGCGAGGGCCGCTACGAGGACGCGCTGCGCGTCATCAAGGAGGATAATCCCTTCCCCGGTATCTGTGGCCGCATCTGCAACCATCGCTGCGAGACCGCCTGCAACCGGGGCAAGCTGGACGAGGCCGTGAACATCCGCGCGCTGAAGCGGTTCGTAACCGACAAGGTCTACGCCCAACCCCGGGTGTCGCCGGAGCCGGCCCAGCGCAAGTACGAGCAGCGCGTGGCCGTCATCGGAGCCGGCCCTTGCGGGCTGACCGCCGCTCAGGATTTGTGCAAGCTGGGGTACGGCGTCACCGCGTTCGAGGCGCTGCCCGTGGGCGGCGGGATGTTGCGGGTGGGAGTTCCTGAATATCGCTTGCCCTCCGAGATCGTGGACCGCGAGGTGCAGGACATTGTGGATCTGGGGGTCGAGCTACGCCTCAGCACGACGGTGGACAACCTGGACGACGTCTTTGCCGAGGGGTTCGAGGCCGTGCTCATCGCCGTCGGAGCGCACGAGGGCATCCGCCTGCCCATCCCCGGCGCGGATATGGAAGGGGTGCTGATCAACACCACGTTCCTGCGCGACGTGCGGCTGGACAACCCACCTGAGCTGGGTGATCGGGTGGCCGTCATCGGGGCCGGGGACGTGGCGATGGACGTGGCGCGCACGGCGATACGTATGGGATCAGAGGTGCACGTCTACTACCGCCGCACCCGCGAGGAAGCAACGGCCGGCGAGGAAGAGATGCGCCACGCCGAGGAGGAGGGCGTCGTCTTTCACTGGCAGGTCAACCCGGTCGAAGTCATCGGTGGGAACGGACGTATGAGCGGCCTGAAATGCGTGCGCACCGAGCAGGGGTTGCCCGACGAGACCGGCCGCCGCCGGCCCGTTCGGGTCCCCGGCTCGGAGCATTTCGTGCCCTGCGATAACGTCATCTTTTCCGTGGGACAGCGAGCCGGCCTGGCCTTTATCCCGGAAAGCGCGGGCGTCGGCGTCACCGACCAGGCGACCATCGCCATCAATCCCAACACTCTGGCCGCGACGCGACCGGGAGTATTTGCGGCGGGCGACGCCACCACCGGGACGTCGTTCGTCATCGAGGCAGTGGAAGCCGGACATCGGGCCGCCGATTCCATCCATCGCTATCTGCAAGGGGAAGAACTGGAGCCGCCGCCCAAGCCCGAACTGCCGGTGGTCGAGCTGACGCAGGCAGAGATTGGGAAGCGAGTAGAACTGGGCCAGGTGCACGTGCAACCCCGCGTGCCGATGGACGAGTTGCCGGCCGAGGAAAGAACCTCCACCTTCGAGGAGGTAGTAGCGGGATACACCGACGAGCAAGCTCAGGCGGAGGCGGCCCGCTGCCTGGCCTGCGGCATCTGCTCTGAATGTTTGAGCTGCGTCTACGAGTGCCAGGCCGACGCCATCAATCACGATATGGTGGAGCAGGTGGGAGACTTGTCGGTGGGAGCAGTTGTGCTGGCCCCCGGTTACGAGGGTTATCAGGCCGAGCAGTCGGGCGAGTACGGCTGGGGCCGTTACCCCAACGTGGTCACCGCGCTCCAATTCGAGCGGCTGCTGAACGCCTCCGGCCCCACTCACGGCCACGTCCAGCGCCCCTCGGATGGGAAGACACCGCGGCGCATCGCCTTCATCCAGTGTGTGGGCTCCCGCGATCAGACCCACGATTACTGCTCGTCGTTCTGTTGCATGTACGCCACCAAAGAGGGCATCATGTCAATCGAGCACGAGCCGGATACCGAGGTCACCATCTTTATGATGGACATGCGAGCCTTTAGCAAGGGCTACCTGGAATATTACCGGCGCGCTCAGGAGCGGTACGGCATCCGCTACGTGCGCTGCCGCATCTCGTCTGTGAAGGAAAACCCCCAAACGCACGACCTCGTCTTGAGATACGTGGCAGAACAAGGGAACAAGGGAGCGGAGGAGCAGGAGAGTCATTCGCCATTCGCCATTCGCCATTCGCCAATTCGTGAGGAAGAGTTCGACCTGGTGGTGCTCTCGGTGGGGGTGGAAATACCGGAGCGCACGCGCGAGCTAGGGCGGCGGCTGGGCGTGGAGGTGGACGAGTACGGGTTCTGTCGCACGCAGCCTTTCGAGCCGCTCCAGACGAGCAAGCCGGGCATCTTTGCCGTGGGGCCGTTCCGCGAGCCGAAGGACATTCCCGAATCGGTGGTCGAGGCCAGCGGAGCGGCGGCGGCGGCGGGCAAGGTTCTGTCCTCGGCCCGCTGGACTTGCACGGAGGAGATAGTGTATCCTCCAGAGCGAGACGTGACCGCAGAGGAACCCCGCGTCGGGGTATTCGTCTGTCACTGCGGGTCGAACATTGGCGGCTATCTCGACGTGCCTGAGGTAGCGGAGTATGCGGCGAGCCTGCCGGGGGTAGTGCACGCCGAGCACAATTTGTATACCTGCTCGCAAGATTCGATCCAACACATCACGGAGCAGACGAAAGCGCTGGGCCTCAACCGGGTCGTGGTCGCCTCCTGCACTCCGCTGACCCACGAGCCGCTGTTCCAGGACTCTATCCGCCAGGCGGGGCTGAACCCCGGCATGTTCCAGATGGCCAACATTCGCAATCAATGCTCCTGGGTGCACCCCGACCAGTGGGACGAGGCAACGGAGAAATCGAAGGACCTGGTGCGGATGGCGGTGGCCAAGGCGCTGCGGCTGGAGCCGCTCCGCAAAACCGAGGTGCCGGTGCAGAAGACAGCCCTCGTCATCGGCGGTGGGGTAGCCGGGATGACGGCGGCGCTGGCGCTGGCCGAGCAGGGCTTCCCGGTGCACCTGGTCGAACGGACGGAGCGGCTGGGCGGCCAACTGCAAAACGTGCACCACATTGTGGATTACGGGAGCGAGCCGGGGAACGGCCAAGGCAAGCTGGTGTGGCGCGACCCTCAGGTCTTCTTGCAGGGATTGATCGAGCGGGTGAAGAGCCATTCTCAGATCACACTACATCTGGAGAGCGAGTACCTGGAGAGCAGCGGCTTTGCCGGCAACTTTACCTCGCGGCTGCGCACCCCCGACGGGGAAAGCCAAGCGACCACTACGGTCGCCGTGCGGCACGGAGCCACAGTCGTGGCGACGGGAGGCGTCGAGTACAAAGGGTCAGAGTACGGCTACGGCACAGACCCGCGCATCGTGACGCAGCAAGAGTTCGAGGCGCTGTTGGCGAGTCAGCGAGTCAGCGAGTCAGCGAATCAGGGGGGCGGTGAGAGACGAGGGGAGGATTTGCCGGATTCGGTGACGATGATCCTGTGCGTTGGGCCGGCGGAGTGGTATTGCTCCCGCATCTGCTGCACGACGGCCATCAAGAACGCGCTGGTGCTCAAACGTGCCAATCCCCAGGCCCAGATAACCGTGCTGTACAACGATATCCGCACTTACGGCTTCAAGGAACGGCTGTACAAAGAGGCACGGCGACAGGGCGTGATCTTTGTGCATTATGACTTTGACCGCAAGCCAACAGTAGAGATTGGGGATTCGGGATTGGAGATCGCGGTGTGGGAGTCCTCTCTGGGGCAAGAATTGGTGCTGAACCCAGACCTGCTGGTCTTGAGTATGCCAGTGGTGCCGTCGGATGGAGCGGACAGGCTGGCGACGCGGCTTAAAGTGCCGCTAGACCTGGACGGGTTTTTCCTGGAAGCGCACGTTAAATTGCGCCCCGTAGACTTTGCCAGCGACGGTCTGTTCCTGGCCGGGACGGCGCACTATCCGAAATTCATGGACGAGGCGATAGTACAGGCGCAGGCCGCCGCCGCCCGCGCGACGACAATTCTGGGGCAGGATGTGTTGCAGGTTGGCGGCATCGTGGCCCAGGTGGACGCGGAAAAGTGCGTCGCCTGCCTGACGTGCGTGCGCATCTGCCCCTACGACGTGCCCCAGGTGCAGGCCAGGTTCGATGGGGTGGGCGGCATCGCCGGCGCGGCCTACATCGAGCCGGCCCAATGCCACGGCTGCGGCAGTTGCGTCGCCGAGTGCCCTGCCAAAGCGATTCAACTGCTCCGCTACCGGGACGTGCAGGTGGAAGCCGAGATCGCGGCGCTGTTGGAGCCGCAGCCGGTGGGAGTATGAAATGAGCGATACGCACTTTGAGCCAATAATCCTGGCCTTCTGCTGCCGCCACTGCGCCTACGCCGCCGCCGACCTGGCGGGCGGTATGCGCATCCAGTACCCGTCCAACATACGCATCGTCGAGGTGCCCTGTTCGGGCCGGGTGGAGGTGACAGAGATCCTCCACGCTTTTGAGCGCGGCGTGGACGGCGTGATGGTGGCCGGCTGACTGGAGGGGGATTGCCATTACCTGGAAGGTAATCTCAACGCCAAACGGAGAGTCAAGTACGTCGCCGACCTGCTCGACCAGATCGGGCTGGGCGGGGAGCGCGTCTCGATGGTGAATCTGTCCTCGGCGATGGGGGCGCAGTTTGCCGAGATGGTGACAGAGAAAACGCAAAAAGTGCGGGAACTAGGCCCTAACCCGCTGAGGAACGAGCAATGATGAATTTACGAATCTATGAACTTAGGAGGTCGCAATGATAGTTGGTGAACAAAAGCCACTCGCAGAGATCATGGAACTGTTGGGTGCAGGAAGCAAGGCGGCTGACGCGAAAAAGGTGCTGGTTGCGGGCTGCGGTACCTGCGTGACCGTCTGCTTCGCCGGTGGTGAGAAGGAGGTCGGCATCCTGGCCTCCGAACTGCGGATGAAGAGCAAGCTGGACGGCCACCCGATAGAGGTGGACGAGGTCACGGTGCAGCGCCAGTGCGAGTGGGAATATCTGGACGCGCTGGAAGAGCAATTGAAAGAGTACGACGTGGTCCTCAGCCTGGCCTGCGGCATCGGCGTGCAGGCGATGAACGAGCGCTTCCCCGACGTCGTCACATTGCCTGGGATCAATACCACGTCCCTGAGCCTGCCGGTGGAGCAGGGGGTGTGGGAGGAGCGCTGCCAGGCCTGCGGTGACTGCATCCTGGGCCTTACCCTTGGCATCTGCCCCATTGCCCGCTGCTCCAAACAATTGCTCAACGGGCCGTGCGGCGGCTCCCAGAATGGAGTGTGCGAGGTGGACCCGGACATACCCTGCGCCTGGCAACTGATTTGGGAGCGAGCGATCAAGTTTGACAGAATGGACGACTTGCTCAAGATTCAACCTCCCAAGAACTGGTCAACCAGTCGCGATGGCGGTCCCCGCAAGATCGTGCGCGACGACCTGCGACTCGCCGAAGAGGAGATAGAGTGATGACAGAGGAACGAAAAAACGGATACAAATCGGGCAGTAACCTGGAAAAAGTCCTGCGGGCGGGTCACTTTGCGGCGACTGGCGAACTGGGGCCGCCACAGGGGGCCGACCCGGAGGAAATTCTCCACAAGGCGCGTCTGCTGGAAGGGGCGGTGGACGCGGTCAACATCACCGACAACCAGACCGCCGTCGTCCGTATGTCCAGCATTGCCTCAGGAGTGTTGGCGATGCGCGCGGGGCTGGAACCGACGGTGCAGATGACGTGCCGCGACCGCAACCGGCTGGCGATTCAGTCCGACCTTTTGGGAGCCTATGGCCTGGGAGCGCGCAACCTGCTGTGCCTGACCGGCGACCATCAGGTCTTTGGCAACCACCCCACGGCCAAGAACGTGCACGACCTGGACTCGGTGCAGTTGATCCGCATGGTCAAGGATATGCGGGACGAGAACATTTTCCAGTGTGGGGAAGAGATCAAGGCCGGGGCGCCGCGTTTCTTCATCGGCGCGGCCATCAACCCCTTTGCCGACCCCTTCGAGTTCCGCCCTTACCGCCTGGCCAAAAAGGTCGCCGCTGGCGTGGACTTTATCCAGACCCAATTGATCTATGACATTCCCCGCTTCCGCGAGTTTATGAAAAAAGTGGTCGAGATGGGGCTGCACGAAAAGGTCTACATCCTGGCCGGCGTCGGGCCCCTCAAGTCGGCGGGGATGGCCCGCTACATGCGAGACAAAGTGCCGGGTATGATCGTTCAGGATCAGTACGTGGACCGCATGGCGGCAGCGATCAAGGGTATCCCCAAGGAAGAGAAAAAAGCCCGGCGGGAAGCCTTGCAAAAGACAGGAATCGAGATTTGCATCGAGCAAATTCAAGAGATCCGCGAGATCGAGGGAGTGGCCGGCGTGCACATTATGGCCGTCGAGTGGGAAGCGGCAGTGCGCCCCATCGTCGAAGGGGCCGGTCTGCTGCCCCGCCCACAGGTAGCGGATAAAGAACATCCGTAGGAGACGATAATGGCAACTAGAGAACCTGTGGCCACGAAAACCCTGGCAGAGATCGTCGAGCGCGAGAATGGCTCGAACGTCTACCTCTGCTACCAGTGCATCCGCTGTTCGAGCGGGTGTCCGGTGGTGGAGCATATGGATCTGATGCCCAACCAGGTGATGCGCGCCATCCAATTCGACGACGAAAGCGTCCTGGAGGCCAAGACCCCCTGGATCTGCGCCGCCTGCCAGACCTGCACCACCCACTGCCCGCAAGGGCTGGACATCGCCGGTGTGATGGACGTACTGCGCATCGAAACGCGCCGGCGCAAGATCAAACCGCCCGTGTCGGAGGTGGAACTGTTCACCCAGGTCTTTTTGCGCATCATCGGCGCCCTCGGCCGCCTCTACGAGGCCGGGATGATGGCGGCGATGAACGTGCTGACGCTTCAGCCGTTCAAGGACATGGATCTGGGTGTGCCAATGATCCTCAAGCACAAGATCCGGCTCCTACCCGAGTTCATCCGTCCTTCCAAACGAGTGAAACCGATTGAGGCCAGTGTCAGTGAGGCGGCGAATGCCATCGCCTACTACCCGGGCTGCTCGCTGGAATCCACCGCCACCGAATTCGACCATACCTTCCGGCACGTGTGCGAGGCGCTGGATCTAAAGTTGGTCGAGCCGCCCGGCTGGGTCTGCTGCGGCTCCACCCCCGCTCACACCACCGACCCTGTGTTGGCGGGCTACTATGCGATCGTCAACCTCTCCCTCGCCGAGCGAATGGGACTGGATCAGATGGTCGCTCCCTGCCTGGGTTGCTATCAGCGCTTTCGGGCCGGCGCCCACGAGATGGAACGGGATCCCGAACTGGCCGCAAAGGTGGTTCAGAAAGTGAGAGCCAAGATAGGGTACGAGTACCAGGGCACCGTCGAGGCGTTGCACTCTGTGGAGGCCTTGCTAGAGCGCGTCGGGTTGGACGGCATCCGCGACCAGGTGAAAAAACCGCTAAAGGGGTTGAAAGTGGCCTCCTACTATGGCTGCGCCACGACCCGGCCCCCCAAGTACACCGGTTCCGCAAACCCCGAGAACCCCACCTGTATGGACGACGTCGTGCGCGCTCTGGGAGGGGAACCGGTGGAGTGGTCGTACAAGACCGACTGCTGCGGGGGCAGCCTGGGGATCTCGCGGACCCCTGTGGCGCTGGAACTCTCCGCCAAGATACTCGAGAACGCTCACGCCTGCGGCGCCGATATCATGATCACCGCCTGCCCGCTGTGCCAGGTGAACGTGGAAAGCCGCCAGGTGCAGATGGACCTGGGGTTCGAACTGCCGGTGCTGTATATCACCCAACTGATGACGCTGGCCTTTGGCATGGAGGAAAAGAAAGCCGAACTGAACAAGAATATGGTGGATCCCCATCCGGTACTCGGGGAACGAGGGATTGTCAGCGCCAAATCTTGAGAAGCATCACTGCACTGATATGAGCTGCGTTCACAAGTAACGACCTGCTTACGCGGGGAGGAGATACAGTGACTCAATTGAACAAGATCGCCGTCAGCGGCAAAGGGGGCGTGGGCAAGACCACCCTCTCGGCCCTGCTGGCCCACATCTACGCCCAACAAGGGCGCAACGTGATCGCTATTGACGCGGACCCGGCCGGAGGGTTGGCCGAGGCGCTGGGCTTTCCGCCCGAGATGGTCGCTCGGGTCACGCCGGTGGCCGAGATGGAGGATCTGATCTATGAGCGCACGGGGGCCAAGCCCGGCGCCTCTGGCGGCTTTTTCACCATCAACCCTCGCGTGGACGACATCCCCGACCGCTTCAGCGTCTCACACCGGGGGATTCGCTTCCTGCGGCTAGGCTCCATCGAGGCCGGCGGCAGCGGCTGCATTTGCCCCGAGAGCGCGCTGCTCAAAGCGTTGATCACTCACTTGATCCTCTACCGGGACGAGATGCTGATCCTAGATATGGAGGCCGGCGTCGAGCACCTGGGCCGGGCGACGGCTCAAGCAGTGGACGCTTTCCTGGTCATATTGGAGCCGGGGCGGCGCAGCCTGGATACAGCCAGGCGCGTGCGCCAGTTGGCCGGTGACATTGGCATTGACCGGGTCTACGCGGTGGGCAACAAGGTGCGAGGGGAAAGTGATTGGGATTTCCTCCAGGCTGAAAGCCCCGTGCCCGTGCTCGGCTATCTCTCCGCCAACCCGGAACTGACCGAGGCGGATATGCGAGGAAACGGCGTTTTCGACGCCGTTCCCCAGGCGGTCGAGGAAGCGCGTAAAATAGTGGCGGCGTTGGAGACGCTGTGAATGATCCGGTGAGGCAACTGGCGGCAATAGCGCTCGCCTGCGTCGTCAATGCACTGCTGATCCTTACAGCCTACGCCGATGACATACCTCCGGCGGCGTTCGTGGAAGGCGTCGTCGGCCATCCTCAGGAACACAACCTCAGCTGCGAATCCCGCTCGGCGACGGACCTGTCCGCTTTTTGGGGAGTGCTGTTTTCCGAGGACGACTTTTTCCGTCGCCTGCCCAAGTCCGACAATCCCTACCGGGGCTTTTTGGGCGACGTAGACCTGCCGCCGGGAAGCATGCCGCCCGCCGGTTACGGCGTCTACGCCGGCCCAGTCGCGGCCAATCTGCGCAGTTTTGGGCTGGACGCGCAAGCCCGGCAGGAGTGGAACCTGGAAGACTTGAAGGCGGAACTGGCAGCCGGACGGGCAGCCATCCTGTGGGCGACCTACGACATGCAATTACCGGGCGCGGAGACCTGGACGTCGTCAGATGGTGCGACCTCTGTCGTCGTGCAGTGGCAGCATACCTTCATCGCCGTCGGCTATGATGATGCCCCTGACGGGGGTGGCGTTTACCTGGTGGACGCCTACGATGGCGTGACCAAGCACTTTTCCTACGAAGCGTTTGTCCCCGCCTGGGATCAATTGGGCCGCCAGGCAGTGACGGTGACAGGCCCATCGAGCCGACCGAGGTGGCAGACAATAGAGATGGGCGGACAAGAGCTTTTTGTCGTTGATGGCCGATGGCCAGTCGGCCCAGAGTGAAAATCAGGGAGGAATGATATGAACGATCTAACCGAGTCTTTCGTCGAACTGGTGCGCCGGGCGTCAACCGACCTGCCGGCGGACGTGGAGGCTGCGCTGCGGGCGGCCCAGGCCCGTGAGGAGCCTGGCTCTGCGGCGGCCGGCGCGCTGGGAGCTATTTTGGAGAACGTGGCGTTGGCGCGGGCCAACTCCACCCCCGTCTGCCAGGATACAGGCACGCCCATTTTCTACGTGTCTCACCCCCAGGAAGCGAGTACACGTGAGTTGCGGGCGCAGATTGAGGCAGCCGTGGCCGAGGCCACCGCTCGCGCCTACCTGCGACCCAACGCCGTGGACTCGCTCACCGGCCGCAACAGTGGGAACAACCTGGGGACAGGATACCCAACTTTTCATTTCGAGGAATGGGAAGAGGACCATTTACGGGTGGATCTGCTTCTCAAGGGCGGCGGGAGCGAGAACGTGGGCGCGCAGTACAAACTCCCATACAGCCCACTGGAGGCCGGGCGCGACCTGGAAGGCGTGCGCCGGGTGATCCTGGACGCGGTCTACCAGGCGCAAGGGAAAGGATGCGCGCCGGGCGTGCTGGGGATTGCCCTGGGCAGCGACCGAGGCTACGGCTACGTCCACGCCAAGGAACAACTCTTCCGCCCGCTGGACGATGTGAATCCGGCACCGGAGCTGGCAGCGTTAGAAGAGCGTTTGATGCACGATTGCAACGAACTGGACATCGGGCCGATGGGCTTTGGAGGGAAGACTACTGTCTTTGGCGTCAAGATCGGGGCCTATCACCGCCTCCCGGCATGTTACTTTGTCAGCATTGCCTACAACTGCTGGGCCTGCCGGCGGGCGCAGATGACGGTGCAAGATGGAAAGGTGGAGTACGCATAATGGCAACTTATGACCTGACAATTCCGATTTCTGAACAAGACATCCGCGCCCTCCACGTCGGCGACACGGTCTACCTCTCCGGCGTGATGACCACCGGCCGGGATGCGGCGCACAAGTACCTGATCGAAAATTTTATCCGCGCCGACAAGGTCCCCGCGAGCGAAGAGGCGCTATACGAGGAACTGCAACGGTTGCTCAAGGGAGGCGTCATCTATCATTGCGGGCCGGTCGTGCGGCAGGACGAGGATGGCAAGTGGCACTTTGTTGCCGCTGGGCCGACCACCTCCATCCGCGAGGAGCCTTACGAGGCCGACGTCATCGCTCACTTTGGTATGCGGGGCGTCATCGGTAAGGGCGGCATGGGGCCAAACACACTCATCGCCTGCCGCGAACACGGCGCGGTCTACTTTCACGCCGTGGGTGGCGCGGCTTCCCTCATCGCCGACGCCGTCAAAGAGGTAGTAGCCGTCTACAAGAAGGACGAGTTTGGTGTACCGGAGGCGTTCTGGATCATCCGCGTCGAGCGCTTCCCGGTGGTGGTGACTATGGATGCCCATGGGCAAAGCATCCACGCTGAGGTGGAAGCGGTGTCACAGGCAGCGTTGGAGCGGTTGGTTGGCGGTTAGCAGTACCGCCCTACATAAGGATTGGAGAGACCAACGTGAAATACTGGAGAGAGCCGCTGGACCTAAAGGACATCCGTGTGCCGCACGGCGAGGTCCACGTGCTGACCGAGCGGTGCAAGGGCTGTGGCTGGTGCATCGAGTTTTGCCGGCGCGGCGTACTGGAAGTCTCGGATGAGATCAACACCAAAGGCTATCATCCGCCCAAGGCAATCAAGTCAGAGGCGTGCGTCAGTTGTGGCTTGTGCGAGCTTTTGTGCCCCGAGTTCGCTATCTATGTGGTGGAGACGGAAGGGGAGGCGACGCTGCTATGAAAGGGAGCGAGAATGGGGTGTTGAGCGGCGAGTTCTTTATGCAGGGAGACATTGCCTGCGCCGAAGGGGCCATTTGCGCTGGCTGCCGCTTCTTCGGCGGCTATCCCATCACGCCGGCCACGGAGGTGGCGCAGCGCATGAGTGAGCGGTTACCTCTCGTAGATGGGATGTATATTCAGATGGAGGACGAGTTGGCTTCTATGAACGCCGTCCTAGGCGCGTCATGGGCCGGGCAAAAGGCGATGACGGCCACCAGTGGGCCGGGTTTCTCGTTGATGATGGAAAATCTGGGGCTGGGTATTATGATGGAGACTCCCTGTGTGCTGGTCAACGTGCAGCGGGGTGGCCCTTCCACCGGCCTGCCGACGCTGGGGAGCCAGAGCGACATGATGCAGGCGAAGTGGGGATCCCACGGCGACTACTCCATCATCGCCCTGGCACCATCTTCGCCACAAGAATTGTTCGATCTCACCATCCACGCCTTCAACCTGGCCGAAATCTACCGCACCCCCGTGCTGGTGATGACCGACGCCGAAGTGGGACATATGACCGAAAAGGTCGTCATTCCACCGCAAGAGGAAATCGAGATTGTGCCTCGGCGCAAGCCCACAGTCCCACCGGAGGAGTACCTGCCCTACCGCGTAGCGCCCGGCGAGTGGGTATCCCCGATGGCGGTCGCCGGGGACGGTTATCGCATCCATACCACTGGACTGACCCACGACGAGCGCGGCTATCCGGCCACCACCGACGACAGCGCCCAGTGGCCATTGGTGCAGCGGCTCATTGACAAGATCGAAAAGAACAGGGACGACATCATCGTGTTGGAAAGAGACGGCTTGGACGACGCTAAAGTTGCCGTCATCTCCTACGGCATGGCGGCCCGCACTGCCCTGTGGCCGATCCAGATGGCGCGCGACGAGGGCATAAAAGTCGGCCTGCTGCGACTGGTGACGGTGTGGCCCTTCCCCGACGAGCAAATTCGGGAGCTGGCCGGCCAGGTGGATGGCATAGTAGTGCCAGAGATCAACATGGGGCAGATCGTCCGTGAGGTGGAACGCTGCGCGGCGGGCCAGGCAGAGGTGCTCTTGGTGCCGCATCCGGGAGGCGACATCCACGACCCGCAAAAGGTGCTCGACAGTATTCGCGAGGCGGCAGGCCGTAAGGTGTAGCTTTGCCATCCTTAATGCTAAGCCTACATTTCGCACTTTGAGATCTCTCGTGCGGGCGGGGTTCGTAGTCGGCCACGAAGCGCAGCGGAGTGGCGTCCGACGGCACTTCACTTCGTTCCGGACGGATGTCTGCATCCGCGCTTACTACGAACATTTGCTATCATAAGGTGCGAAAAACAGGCTAAGGTGGAGGGATAACGATGGTACTTCAGATGGAAGGTTACCGCCTGGACAAATCATTGGAGACACACGCGGAGGGCGAAGGACTGGTCGAAGAGATCCACGGACGTCATCCGATGGATGACCTGCTGCGCACTGAACGGCTGCCCCACATCTGGTGCCCCGGCTGCGGGCTAGGTACGGCTCTGACCTGCTTTATCAGTGCGTTACGCAGGTCGGGATTGGATCCGGACAAGGTGGCCGTGATCTCTGGTATCGGCTGTACCGGACGGGTGGCGGGTTACGTGCGGCTGGATTCGTTCCACACCACGCACGGGCGAGCTATCCCCTTTGCCACCGGCCTCAAACTGGGCAATTCGGAACTGAAAGTGGTCGTCTTTTCCGGCGACGGCGACCTGGTGACTATCGGCGGCAATCACTTTATCCACGCCGCCCGGCGCAACATGGATATGACCGTCATCTGCGTCAACAACTTTAACTATGGTATGACGGGTGGGCAGGCCGGGGCGACGACCCCCATTGGCGGTATTACCACCACCTCGCCTTATGGAGGTTACGAGTATCCTTTCAACATCTCGGCGCTGGCGGCGGCCAGCGGGGCCGTCTACGTGGCGCGCTGGACGGTGCTCCACGCCCGTCGGCTGGAGCGGGCGATGACCGAGGCATTGCTCAAACCAGGTTTCAGTCTGGTGGAGGTGATCTCCCCTTGCCCTACCGGATTCGGGCGTCGTCACAAGCAACGCGAGGGGCTAGATACGATGCGCTACTATCACGAGCACGGCGTCATCCGCCACGGCGCCGACCCGCGCGAGACAGACATCGGACTGGGCGGGGTGATAATCGAGGGCAAGTTTGTGGATGTTGATAAACCGACTTTTTTGGAGCAGCGCGCTCGTCGGCTGGAGCAAGTGCTGGGCAAGCGAGAGTAGGCGCGGTTTCCATACCGCGAGGAGGCAAAGGGTGGACAGACTGGAAGTACGACTTTCTGGATTCGGTGGGCAGGGCATCATTCGTAGCGGGGAGATCATCGGCAAGGCGGCCGTCCTCTACGATGGACGGTACGCTACCTTCACCCAGAGCTATGGCCCGGAATCGCGGGGCGGAGCCTGCGCGGCCCAGGTGGCCATCTCCGACGACCCACTGGAATTGAGTTACCCACACGTCATAGATCCCTCGGTCCTGATCATCATGTCGCAGGGAGCCTACAACAAGTACGTGCCCGGTTTCCGTCGTGACGGTTTGCTCATCGTGGACGAGGACTTGGCAGAGCTGGACGAAGCGGCCGAAGGCGTGCAAGTGCTCAAGGTGCCAGCCACCCGTATGGCCGAGAAGCTGGGCCGCCGCATCGTGGCCAACGTGGTCATGCTGGGCTTTGTGGCCGCCACGACCGACATCGCCTCGCCGGAAGCGATAAAGCAGGCGGTGCTCGATTCGGTGCCCAAGGGGACGGAGGAACTGAACACGCAGGCGTTCGACACCGGGTTTGAGTACGGACAAAAGAGAACGTCAAACGTGAGACCTCCTGACGTTTCACTCAAGGAAAGCGGTGTATGAAAGACGTATTGGTCATCGGCGGCGGCATTGCCGGCATCCAGGCCTCTTTGGACCTGGCAGAGATGGGGGTGCGTGTCCATCTGGTGGAAAAGAGCCCCAGCATCGGCGGGCGCATGGCCCAATTGGACAAGACCTTTCCCACTAACGATTGTTCCACCTGCATCCTCTCGCCCAAGATGGTGGAATGCGCTCGCCATCCCAATATTACTATTTACACCCTGGCTGAGGTGCAGGCCGTGAGCGGCGAGGCGGGCGATTTCACCGCCCAAGTGTTCAAAAAGGCGCGCTACGTGGACGAGCACGAGTGTACCGCTTGCGGCGACTGTGCCCAGGTCTGCCCCATCATCAAGCGGGACGAGTTCCAGATGGGTCTCTCCACCCGCCGGGCGATCTACATCCCCTTCGCCCAGGCCGTCCCCCAGGCGTACATAAGAAACCGCGAGGATTGTCTGGGCGACTCACCCATCGCTTGCGGGCGCTGTATCGAGGCCTGCTCCAAGGGGTGTATTGACTTTGATATGCAGGACGAAGTGATCGAGCTGTCGGTGGGCGCGGTTGTCCTGGCGGTCGGTATGGAGACCTTTGATCCGGTGGCGCTGACCGAGTATGGCTACACGCGCTACGAAAACGTCATCACCGGGCTAGAGTTCGAGCGGCTGATCTGCGCCAGCGGCCCCTCCGGCGGGCGTCTCATCCGCCTCACCGACCGGGAGGAGCCAAAGGTGATCGGCTTTATCCAGTGCGTCGGCTCGCGCAACCTCAAGTACCAGCGCTTTTGCTCCTCGGTCTGCTGCATGCACGCTACCAAAGAGGCCATCCTGGCCCGCGAGCACATCCCCGACGTCCAGTCGCACATCTTTTACACCGACCTGCGCGCATCCGGCAAGGGCTTCCGCGAGTACGTGGCCCGCGCGGAGCGGGAGTACGGCGTGGAATACGTCCGCAGCCGCGTGGCCCAGATTGAGGAGGACGATGACGGGCGATTGATATTTCACTACGAGGACGCAGAGACCTCCCGCCCGCAGCAGATGAAGGTAGATCTGGCAGTGCTGGCCACCAGCCTCGTCCCCGGCCCTGGCGTAGCTACTTTATCTCAGGTTCTCGATCTGGAGCTGGACGAATACGGCTTCTTCCGCACCAATCCCTTCTCGCCGACCGACACGACGCGGGAGGGAGTGTTCACCTGTGGTTGCTGCCGCGGCCCGGCCGATATTCCGCAATCGGTGGCCCAGGCCAGCGGCGCGGCGGCGCGGGCGGCGCAGTACGTGATGGAGATGGAGGCGATCTAGCCAGGGCCTCGGTCGAGTGAGCAATTCAAGCCCGGGCGACGACGCAGAGTGGCCTCGAGGATATTTCCAAGGAAGGTGGGAAAAAATGATCATTGTTCCGCCATTGGAGTTGGTTGGACGCTTGATCCTGGCCGTGTTTCTAGGTTTCCTGATTGGACTGGAGAGAGAACTGGCAGGGCAGCCAGCGGGAGAGCGCACCCATGCGCTGGCTTCGCTGGGAGCAGCGACGTTCGCCCTGATCTCGATCATGGCGTTCCCCGGTTCTGACTCGGCCCGAGTGGCCGCAGGAGTGGTGACAGGTCTGGGATTCCTGGGGGCGGGGATGATTATGAAGGAGCAGGGTAGAGAAGTTCATGGGTTAACGACTGCGGCAGGGATCTGGGCAGTCGGGGGTATTGGACTGGCCATAGGGTCGGGATTGTACTTGCTGGGAGTGACTTCGGCCTTGCTGGTCGGGTTACTATTGACACTGGAGCGATTGCTCAAGATAGACGAGCGATTGGCTCAGCGGAGAGAAGAAGCAAAAGACAACAGATGAGTTCGCGGAAACAACCTGTCGAACACATCCTTTCACCTTTTCACCTGGAAGCATCAGGCCATAGATAGGCGAGGTTTACGTATCCTGCAGTGATAGTACGGGAGGTGACAGTGGACGAGCAATTGCGCGACCTTTCAGCAGATGGCTTGATGTCACGCGCCGCCCTCGTCATCGGAGGCGGCATCGCCGGCATCCAGGCCGCGCTCGACCTGGCCGATATGGGCGTCCAGGTCCACCTGGTGGAGCGCTTGCCCTCGATCGGCGGACGTATGGCGCAGTTGGACAAGACCTTTCCCACCAACGACTGCTCCACCTGTATCCTCTCCCCCAAGATGAACGACTGCGCCCGCCATCCCAACATCACGCTGCATACCTACACCGAGGTCACGGCGCTCGAAGGCGCGTCCGGAGATTTCACCGCCACGCTCATCAAGCATCCCCGCTACGTGGACGCGACCAAATGCACGGGATGCGGCGAGTGCGTCCAGAAATGCCCCGCCAAAGTACCCGATACGTTCGACATGGAATTGCGCGAGCGGAAAGCCATCTACCTCTACTTCCCCCAGGCCGTTCCTCAGGTGATGACGATTGACCCCGACCACTGCATCTACCTGGAGCGGGGCAAGTGCGGCGCGTGCGCCAAGGTCTGCCAGGCGGAGGCGATTGACTTTGAGCAGACAGCACAAGAGATCACGCTCGACGTGGGCGCGGTCGTCGCCGCCACCGGCTACGAGTTCTTTGACCCTCGCGGGCTGACCCAGTTCGGCTACGAGCAGTGCGCCAACGTCATCACGGCGCTGGAATACGAGCGGCTCATCAGCGCCTCCGGCCCGACGGAGGGCCATCTGCTGCGTCCCTCCGACGGAGAGCCGGCCAAGCGCATCGGCTTTATCCAATGCGTCGGCTCACGGGACGTGCGGCGCCAGCGTTACTGCTCCTCGGTTTGCTGTATGCACTCTAGCAAACAGGCGGTGTTGGCCGCCGAGCACGAACCGGACGTCGAGTCCTACATCTTTTACACCGACTTTCGCGCCTCCGGCAAGGGCTTTCGCGAGTACGTAGCCCGCGCGGAGCGGGAGTACGGCGTGCATTACGTCCGCAGCCGGGTGGCGCGCATCACCGAGGGCGAGGACGAGAACCCGGTCATCCACTACGAGGACGTGGAGACCTCCCGCCCGGCCCGCATGGCGGTGGATCTGGCTGTGCTGGCGACCAGCCTGATTCCCCGGCCAGATGCGGCCGAGTTGGCGCAGGTGTTGGGCATAGAGTTGGATTCCTATGGCTTTGTGAAGACGGATCCGATGTCACCGGTGGACACGACCCGGTCTGGCGTCTTTGCCGCCGGGTGCTGCCGGGGGCCGTCTGATATTCCAGAGTCGGTGATGCAGGCCAGCGCGGCGGCGGCGCGGGCAGTGATCAGATGTCAGTAGTCAGTAGTTAGTAGTCAGTAGTCAGTAGTCAGTAGTTAGTAGTCAGTAGTCAGATGTGAGTAGCCAGATGCGTTTGTGTTCCTACGTAGTCAAGAATGACAAAGGGCTTGCTCCCAATCCCTTTTGGGGCTATTGCACCCTTGCCGCCTGTACTCCCAACCACATAGGCATCAAAGTTCAGGAGGGAGATTGGTTCATTGGCACGACGCCCGCTGCCAGAGGTAGCAAACTTGTTTATGCGATGCGAGTTTCTGAGGTGCTGCCTTTTGAGCATTATTACGACGACCCAAGATTTGAGAAGAAAAAGCCTGTTGTGAAAGGCTCGTGGCGTCAGCGTTGTGGTGATAATATGTACCACAAAGACGAAACAGGAGAATGGAAACAGCATCGTTCCCTATATCACCGCGATCCCAAAATAGTGAAGCAAGACTTGAAGCACCCATACGTCTTTATAGCAGAGCATTTCTACTATTTTGGCGATAAAGCACCGGAAATCCCACCCAAGCACAAAGAGTTGGTTTGGAGAAGACAGGGGTGCAAGTGCAATCACGATTCTAAAGCCGTAGAAGGGTTTCTGAGTTGGCTTCAGACTAACTTCAAACTCGGCGTTCACGGCAAACCCTACGACAATGACGAGGCAGGAAACTGCGGTTTTGCAAGCTCGGCGCGACTCAATGCTGTTAGCAGGAGTGAAAGATGCACAAGTTTCGTGAGCTGAAGGTCTGGCAACGAGCAATGGATTTCGTGACCGAAATCTACAGAGTCAGTGCCAGATTCCCCTCCTCCGAGAGGCTTGGACTGACGAGCCAGATCCGACGTGCTGCGACCAGTATTCCACTCAACATTGCTGAAGGGGCAGGCGCAGGCTCCAATGCTGAGTTTCGCCGATTCCTGAGCTACGCCTTACGTTCGACCTACGAAGTGATGACAGCCCTGGAAATCGCCCAGCGGCTGGGATACTGTTCTCCTGAGAAGACACGGGAACTGCTTGGGAAGGCCGATGAGATCGCAGCGATGACTGTTGGACTCTCGCGAAGCCTCATCTGACTACTGACTTCTGACTACTGACTTCTGACTACTGGATACCGGCTTACTGATTGGAGGACAAGAGTTGGCAGGGACATCGCCACAAGCACAAGGAAAAGAAATTCGGATCGGCGTCTTTGTCTGCCACTGCGGCAGCAACATTGCCGGCCACCTGGACGTGGGCGCGGTGGCCGAGTACGCGCGGACGCTGCCGGACGTCGTCTTTGTCCAGGAGAATATGTACACCTGCTCCGACGCCGGGCTGACCGAGATCAAAACCGCCATCGCGAACGAGGGTCTGGACCGGGTGGTGGTCGCCGCCTGCACGCCCCGCACCCACGAGCCGCTGTTCCGCGAGACCTGCCGGGAAGCGGGGTTGAACCCCTACCTGTTCGAGTTCGTCAACATCCGCGACCAGTGCTCCTGGGTGCACATGCGCGAGCCGGAACTGGCTACGGAGAAGGCCAAAGACCTGGTGCGCATGGGCGTATCCAAAGCCCGCCTGCTGGAACCGTTGGAGGAACAGGAGGTCCCGGTCGAGCCTTCAGCCCTCATCATCGGTGGAGGCATGATCGGTATGATCGCCGCACTCAACCTGGCGAACCGGGGCTTTGAGGTCAAGCTGGTGGAGCAGGAGCCAGAGCTGGGCGGCCTGCTCCTGCAACTGGATAAATTGTACCCCACCCAGGAAGACGCGCTGCCGCAGGTAGCGACCCGCGTCGCCGAGGTGCAGAACCATTCGCGCATCGAAGTCTTTACCTCGGCAGCGCTGCACGAAGTAAAAGGGTTCGTCGGCAACTATGAGGTGATCGTCCGCGATCGAGAGGGACGGCAGTCCAGTTTCAAGATCGGGGCCATCATCGTCGCCACCGGCGCGCAGGTGTTCGAGCCGGAGGGAATGTACGGCTACGACGGAAAGCGGGTCATCACCCAGTTCGAGTTGGAGGAACGGTTGAAAGAGGAAGAGGTGAACGCCGACCGGGTGGTGATGATCCAGTGTGTGGGAGCACGCATACCAGAGCGGCCCTACTGCTCCCGCATCTGTTGCACCACGGCGATCAAGAACGGGCTGGAGATCAAAGCCCGCCGTCCCGACGCCGAGGTCTACATCCTTTACCGAGACACCGAGACTCAAGGGACGCGCTACGAGGCGTACTACACCCGCGCCCGCGAGGCGGGCATCCAGTTCATCCGCTACAGCTTGCGCCACCCACCAGAGGTTTCCGCAGAGCGGGTGTTGGTCTACGACGAGTTGCTGGGAGCCAGGCTGTCCATCCCCTACGACCTGGTAGTGCTCTCCACGCCGCTGGTGGCCCGCGATGGGGCGCACCAATTGGCCCAGATGCTCAAGGTGCCGGTGGACGAGCATGGCTTTTTCCTGGAGGCGCACGTCAAGCTGCGGCCGCTCGATTTCGCCACTGACGGTGTCTACGTGGCCGGGGCGGCCCGCTGGCCCGCTCACCTGGAAGAGACGATCACTCAGGCTTATGGCGCGGCGGCGCGGGCGGCGACGATCCTCTCCAAGGACGAGGTTGTGTCATCGGGCGTCGTGGCGCAGGTGAACGAGGCCCTATGCCGAGGGTGTGGCCGCTGCGTGGAGATCTGCGAGTTCGGTGCGCCGTCGCTGGTGGAGATGGCGCCGGGGGTAGAGATAGCCCGCGTCAACCCGGTGATGTGCAAAGGGTGCGGGGCCTGCGCCTCGGTCTGTCCGACGGGAGCGATGCAGGCGTGCCACTTTACCGACGAGCAGGTCACGGCGATGGTGCGAGCTGCTCTGGTGGTGGAGGAGAATGTACTATGATACGTAGGGACAGAGAGAAGAGGGAAGAACAAGAGAACGAGGAGACAAGGATGCAGGGAAAAAAGCGGAAAAGCACTTCTCGTTTCTTGTCCACTTATTTGCTTGTCCGTTCATCCAACAGAGAACTAGAGGGCGTCGAGACCGCCTATGACCGAATTCCAGCCACGAATCGTCGTTTTCGCCTGTAACTGGTGCTCCTACGCCGGGGCTGATCTGGCGGGTGTCAGTCGCATGCAATACCCGCCCACGACGCGCGTCATCCGCCTGATGTGCTCCGGCCGCGTACAGCCCGGATTTATCCTGGAGGCGTTCAATTTGGGGGCCGACGGCGTGCTCGTCACCGGCTGCCATCCTGGCGACTGCCACTATATCTCTGGCAACGAGAACGCCGTCGTCACCGTGGAAAAGACGGAGAAACTGCTGCAACTGCTGGGCATCGAGACCGAACGGCTGCGGTTGGAGTGGATCTCGGCCGCCGAGGGGGCAAGGTTTGCCCGCATCATGACCGAGTTCACCGGGCAAATCCGAGACCTGGGGCCAAGCCCTCTGGACAACTCACACCACGAAGAGGTTTCATTGGCGGACGCAAACGTAATGCATAAAACGTAATCAGTCGCTACCCAGATCGCTTTTACGTTTCACGTTTCACGCTTTACGCTTCATAGGAAACATTTATGATCTTCAAAGAAACCCTCCGCCAGACTAGGGCCACGTACTGCCTCGACTGCGGCAAATGCACCGGCAGTTGCCCCGTGAGCCGGGTGGACGTCACCTACTCGCCGCGCTCCACCATCGAGCGGGTGCTGGCGGGTCGCCCGGAGGATTTGATGGACAACCGTCACCTCTGGTCGTGTCTGACCTGCGGCCTGTGCACCACCCGCTGCCCGTCGGACGTGGACTATCCCGCCTTCGTCGTCGCCGCCCGCATTGAGGCGCGCCAGGCGAGCCAGGAAGGCACCTACGCCCACAACGCGGTGATGCAGCAGTTGATGTCCATCATGGGACAATCGGTGAAGCAGAAGCGCACCGGCTGGGTGACGGACGATCTGCAGACGGCGACGCAGGGAGAGGATTTCTATTTCGTCGGCTGCGCGCCCTACTTTGACGTCATCTTTGCCGACCTGGGCGTCGTCTCCACCGACGTGGCCCGCGACGCGGTGCGGCTGATGAACAGGATCGGCATCACGCCGGTGGTCAGCGACGACGAGCGCTGCTGCGGGGCCGACCTGCTCCTCAACGGCGACGAGGATGGGTTCCGCAGGCTGGCCGAGATCAACGTGCAGGTCATTGCTGAAAGCGGGGCCAAGCGGGTGATCTTTGCCTGCCCGGAGGGGTACAACGCCTTCCGCAGTGACTATCCCCGCTACGTCGGCCCGCTCCCTTTCGAGACAATCCATCTCACCGAACTCTTGGCCGAGCATCTGGACGATCTCGAGCTGGGCGAGTTGGCGGAGAGCGTGACCTACCACGACCCCTGCCGGTTGGGTCGCTACCAGGGACTATACGACGAGCCGCGAGAGCTCATCCAGGCCACCGGCGCAGGGTTGGTGGAGATGCGCAAGAACCGCGCTCAGGCTCTCTGTTGCGGCTCCACCGGCTGGGTCAACTGCGGGCAGTGCGCCAAGGGGATTCAGATGACCCGCCTGCGCCAGGCCCAGGACACAGGCGCAGATCGGATGATCACCGCCTGCCCCAAGTGCCGCATTCACCTGAGCTGCGCCCTGAAGGATGCTGGCGACGAGATTGGCGTAAAGCTGGAGGACCTGGCGAGGCTCTTGGTGCGGGCGATGGCCATCGAATGAATTCTACGACTGACTTTCCTGAAAAAAGGTGTTGGTTTGTTCGTCGGTGGGGATAAAATGCCCAA
>CAYMWP010000057.1:0-26461 GCA_964393895.1 uncultured Anaerolineales bacterium
GCGCCCTTCTCTTCCTCTACCGCGAGGTGCTCCACAAAGAGTTGGATGGCCCCATTTGCCCACTGACGCACCCGCACGCCTCATGACGTCTGCCTTCGGAGTGCAGTGTAACTCCACCCATCAACTGCGCCACCGCGCCGAACCCCACACCACTAGCAAACACAGCCCTCCGAGGAGTAGCCAACTGGACGATACGCCGGAATAGGTTGGACGCACAAGAGAGCCGCCCATTTCGTTTGCTCGTTCCAACGCTGCCAACCGCGCTTCCAGTGCGGTGATTTGCTGTTGCTGAGATGCAATCTGAGCGCCTTGCTCTTTCACAAGCACGTACAAGCCTTGAATCGCTGCCAGGGCCACGCCGTCGGCATCCATCGTGCTGATATGTCTGTCGTCATCTCCCACATCAAAGGCCGCGTAGAAATCTTGAGCCATCGGGCCAATGTGCCGGATAGATGGGTCTTGGCTGGTATAGTTCCAGGTCGAGATCGGCAATTCGACCAGGGAGGCCAGAATCTTATCCGCGTTCACCGGCACGATGTTCGCCTTTGCATCCCAATTACTGAGAGACGACCACGAGCCACTACCAGGTAGCAGGTTCACACCCGCGACAGGATCACCACTATCATCAATGGCAGTGACCAAGCGCACCCCGCCCGTGGCGCGTACTGCGAACTCGTCGGCGACTGCGGATTGAAAGACAAAATCGATCGAGTCGGCAAACAGAAAAACACCGTCGTGGGCAGCATCGACAACAGCTTGGTGACCGGAGGCAAAACTGTAGCCACCCGCCGCCTTGTTCCCAAATCCACCAGGAACAGCGGAGAAAGCCCCGCCAGCAGTATTGCCGTAGCCGCCGCCGACCGCATCGTAGCTGCCGGTCGCATCGTTGGTCAGACCTCCACCTACAGTGGCGTAATTGGCACTGGCAGTGTTGCCGGCGCCTCCTCCGATCGTGGCGCCAAAGCCACTGACTGTGTTCTGGCGCCCCCCAGAAATTGTAGCACGAGGACCGCTGGTAGCATTGTAGGAGCCTCCGCCAACCGTGGCATCGTAGCCACTCGCAGCGTTCTGGGAGCCGCCGCCAACTGTAGCGTGCTGGCCGCTGGCCGTGTTGCCACCGCCCCCACTGACCGTGGCGTCCAGATGAATGGCAACGTTACTATAGCCCCCGCCAATCGTGGCGCGCGTGGCACTGGCGGTGTTATTGTTCCCTCCACCAACGACAGAGTACTCGACGTCAGCAGTGTTGTAGGAATCTCCACCAACCGTGGCGTGGACGGCGCCAGCGGTATTATGGGAACCTCCTCCAACTGTGGCGTATTCGTGAACCTCATTTTGGAAGACGGGCAGCGTTTGGCCCAACACGGCGTACCAATGGCGCAAGTGGGGATGTTCCCTTCGCACCAGGCAGCGTTCCAAGGTCTGACATATGGCGCGTAGATCCTCGAACACGAGGAGTCCCGACAGAACAAAGGGGGCGCGACCTGTTCTGGACAGCGCCAAATGTGCCGCGCTTGTACTTCCAGGTGCTTAGCCGTTCTAGCCACGAGTTGCTGACCTCCCTTGAACTGGTCTGCTGCTCATGATACCAGAATTTCATACTTGTGCCACTTTTGCCTCAATGCGATATTACAGTGATCGGACTGTATGAGCGAGCGACTTGCGTTCTGGATACGGTGTTGGGAGCGCCATGCTTCGCCTCACTAGCGCGGCCTGATGGAACGAGCATGTACAGATTTCGCCAGAGTCCACGTAAAAAACAGGTTGAGACAGTGTACACCAGAGTGGACGACCGGGCAAACGGGAGGACGCGAACAGGTGGGATTCACGGATCAGGCCGATCTTTTATCCGCTGATCCTGCCCAGCACTGTTCTTGATGCCATAGCGATAATAGGCCGCGCAGGAACCCTCGGCGCTGACCATACAGGGGCCGATAGGGTGCTGGGGCGTGCAGGCCCTGGCAAAGAGCGGGCACTCGGTGGGCAAGAGCACGCCGCGCAAGATCTCCCCGCAGCGGCAGCCGGGATACTCGCGGGCGGGAGGGAGCTCCACCGGGAAAGCACGGGCGGCGTCGAAGCGGGCATAACTCTCTCGCATCCGCAGGCCACTGGCGGGGAGCGTACCAAAGCCACGCCACTCGACGTCCGCGATCTGGAAGACCTGCTCCAACACCCGTTGGGCAACGACGTTCCCCTCCGGGCGCACGCTGCGAGCGTAGGCGTTGTCCACGTCGGGGCGGCGCTCCTCGACCATTTCCACCAGCGCCAAGATCGCCCGCAGGATGTCCAGCGGCTCGAAGCCGGCGACCGCGCAGGGGATACCATAATCGTCGGGCAAAAAGCGCCAGCCGTCGGAGCCGATGACGGTAGTGACGTGCCCGGGGCCGATGATGCCCTCCAGCGCCACCTCCCCCGCCTCCAGAATCGCGCGGGTGGCCGGCGGCGTCAGCTTGTGGGTGCTGAAGACGGTAAAGTTGCCCACTCCTTCCGCCTCCGCCGCCAGCACCGCCGAGCCGACCATCGGCGCGGTGGTCTCGAATCCCACGCCCAGGAATATCACCGGGCGGTCGGAGTTCTGGCGAGCGATGCGCAGCGCGTCCAATGGAGAGTAAACCACGCGCACGTCGGCCCCTTCCGCCTTGACCCGGGCCAACGAAGAGCGGCTGCCCGGCACGCGGATCATGTCGCCAAAGGTGGTCAGGATCACGTCGGGGACGCGGGCCAGGGCGATGGCCCGGTCAAGGTCGGCGGCGGCGGTGACGCATACGGGACAGCCCGGCCCGGAGCGCAACTCGACGGCGGGCGGCAATAGATCGGGGATACCGAAACGAAGTATGGCGTGGGTATGCCCACCGCAGAACTCCATCAGGCGGGCGGGACGGGTGACACGGGCACCGATGGCCTCGGCCACGGCGCGGGCGGTCTGGGGATCACGAAATGGCCTATAAATATCAGTGAGCATTCGGGTTGTCCACGATCAATCCTTCTATGTCAAAAAGTGCACGGTAAGCACTCTGCACTGCTGCATTGTAGCATATCAAAAAGTAGCCGTCAATGTCGCGCATTGCGAGCGTATCACGTTTGGGACAAAGGCTGAAAGCCAATGGTTGACTTCCCTGAAAAAGGTGTTGGTTTGTTCGTCGGCGGGGATAGAATGCCCAAAACCAGGTTTTTTGGTGAGATATTCCCACAAACACGTCAATTTTGAGCCAAAAGTGGGGCGCTGTCCCATAAAACCATTGAAAAACCTGGTTTTTTCAGTGGAGTCATGGTTGAAACTTGCAACCTGTTAAAAACAGGTTCCGAGTGTCGGCGGGGCGTTTCAACACTCCGCGTGATGGCGGTGGGCCGTCTGTCCCCGGCGTGATACACTCGCCTGATAACGGTACGAGGAGACGCCCAGATTTCCTGGCTACATCTCCCACAGGCTCTTGATTCGTAACTACCTAACAAAGCTACGCCTTAAACCGACGAGGAATTCACCGCAGAGAACGCCGAGTGCGCCGAGATCTTTCTTTGCTCTGCTCTGTGCTCTCTGCGTGCTCAGCAGTGAAACCCTGCTCTGTTTGTTAAGAATTTCCTACGTCAAGGAGTTCAAGGAGTTCAATCGCTATGCTACTGGGACACAGAGAATGCAACAAGAACTTGTTTTCCTCTGTGAGATCCTCTGCGAATCTCTGTGTTACAGCCCATGCTGAGTAGTAGTTACCTTGATTCTATATAGGGCACAGGTACCTTGACTTTATCCGCACTATGGTGCGGTTAGCCCTTGAAATCTCGTATCAGCAGGCTGCCCACTTCTGCGCGGCTGCGATACCACAACCACACAGTTTGTGCCGCGAGCCCAATGACCAGGGCCACTAGGCCGACGTGTAACCCCATTGCTTTTCCCCAGGCCACACCGACCCACAGAAGCGCACCATTAGCGAGCAAAAAGACCGCCATCGCTTCGGTGATGTGACGGGTGCGCCGGTTGTGGACCAGCGTGCCTTCGTACCGCTTTATCAATACAGTCAGGCCGGGTATCGGTAACGCTGCCCACAGCCCTCCCCGGGCCAATGCTACCAGCTCGGGTTTCAGCCCTGATACGCGCCCAAACCAGATCGCCGCCAATGGGGTTGCGGCGATGACCAGCAGTGCGCCAGTCGTCAGCGTGGTCAACCAGATTGCAAAGCGACGCAGGTTGCGCGCCGCGTGTGACTCATCCAGCAAAGCGATGACGACTTCGTTGTAGGCATAGCCCAGGCTTCTAAAGAGGAAGAGGAAACTAGAAATGACCGACCAAACGGCCAGTGATTCGATCGCCTGCGGCATACGGCTGAGGGCTGCGCTGCCCATCGGCTGCACCGACATATTAAAGAGCGCCATCATCGCCAGGGGCGTGTAGAATTCCAGAAAGGCCGGGAGTGTCAGAGGTTGTCCGACCCTGACCGTTTGCCGGACTCGGTCGCGCAGCACTGGCCGCACGCGCAAGCCGGCGTAGAGAGCCTCGCAAACCACCCCAGACGCGATGGCGCCGGCGGCGACTACGATACCCGGTATGGTTCCGACCAGGTAGCCTGCTGCCAGCAACAGCGCGTCTGTCCCCAGCCGGATCAGTGTGCCCATTCCCACCGCCCGCGAGTGGCCGAAGCGGATCATCACGCCTTGGTTAAAGCGGCGGTAGGCGATGGCCCACGTCCAAGGGGTCATGATCGTCAATCCCAGGCGGGCCGGTTCGATGATCTCGGCCGGCGCGCCGATCAACTTGACCGCAAGGACGTAATAGAGTGGAGTGAGGGCGACCAGTAGATGCAGTGCGGTCAGGACCGCTCCCGCGCGCATCATGAAACGCCGCAGCTTGAGATAAGATTCCCAGTCCTTGCTGAGAGCGGTCGAGGCGGAGAGTAGCATGATGATGGGCGATTCGATGATGAGCGCCAGGGGGAAGACTATGCCGCCCCAGGCTGCCAGGTTGATCTCTGGCTCAGGCAGCCGCGCCACGACTGCGCTCATCATGGGGCCTTCGGTGGCCATGAACAACCAACTCGCGGCCAGCGGCCACCAGGTCTGCACGATGCGGCGCATCGAGAGCGACATTGCGTTGCTTCCAATCATGTTCGAGTTTTCCAAGCGCACAAGTATACTCCAGGCAGCGCAGAGTGTCAACGGCGGGTCGCGCGGTCGTTCGCCCTTTCACGATGAACTGTGTTATAATGTAGAACGCTGGTAACTGCTCAGCTTGGTAGTTATTTAGACCTCCGAGGTCTCATTGCAGCTTGTTCAAGCGCAAAACATTGGCCGTTTTAAACATTTGCAGTGGGCGAAACGGTTGTCAAAGACCTCGGAGGTCTGACCTGAGCAGTTACGAACGCTGGTTGATTGACAAATCTCTATTGGGACGCAGATTAACGCCGATGGACGCTGATCTACATTGAAGAATCAAGTACAACCTGCGGTTGCCTAAATCTGCGTTTCTGCGAGGATCTGCGTCCTGATCCTTCTCTCTGTTCAGATAGTCAGCGTTTTGTCAGTCAATCAGATATAGAACGTCTGCCATCTGTCCATTCGTAGATTCGCAAAGGATCTCCCATGCATTTCCTCGTCACCGGCGGCGCCGGATTTCTCGGAATAGCTCTATCCAACCGACTGGCTAGCGACGGCCATCAGGTGCGGGTCATTGATGACCTGAGCGCGGGCGACCCCACTCGGCTGGACGAGCGAGTATTGTTCACTCGCGGCGACGTGGCCGACCGGCCCAAGTTGTGGACACTCCTCCAGGACGTGGACTGCATCTATCACTTGGCAGCGCGCGTCCAGGTCAGCGAATCCATACTCTACCCCCGAGAGTACAACCAGGTCAACGTCGGCGGTGCCGTCAGCGTGATGGAGGCCATGCGGGATGCCGGGGTGAGCCGGGTGGTCTTTGCCTCCTCCGGCGCGGTCTACGGTGAGCAGGCCCACCAGCCGGTGCGAGAGGATCAATCCCCTAACCCACAATCGCCCTACGCCGTGAGCAAGCTGGCCGCCGAGTACTATGTTCGCACCATTGGCGCGTTGTGGGGCATCGAGACGGTGATCCTGCGCATCTTTAACGCTTACGGGCCGGGCCAAAACCTGCCTCCTTCTCACCCGCCGGTGGTGCCCCGTTTTATGCGCCAGGCGCTGCGGGGTGGATCGCTTGTCATCTTTGGCGGCGGCGGGCAAACGCGCGATTTCGTCTACGTGGATGACGTCGTCGAGGCGCTGGTAGCTGCCGCCACTGCCGCTGACGTGGACCGTCGTACCATCAACATTGGATCGGGAAAGACGACCAGCATCAACGAACTGGCGGCGCTGGCGGCCGAGGTGGCAGGACAGGAGGTGGAAGTGATCCACAGTCCTGCCGAGAGCGGCGGCGTCTCCCGTCTCTGCGCGGACATTACCCTGGCCCGGCGGCTGTTGGGCTACGAGCCCCAGGTCAACCTGCGGGAGGGGCTGCGGCGAACGCTGGAGCGGGACCCCCGGTTCTCGACTGCACTGCTATGAAACGACCACAAGGCCGGGCAGCCGGACGCGCTTGAACAGACATGTCTGTCTGAGATTGCCCTAGTCCACAAGTGGAGAGAAGAGGGCAGGGTGCGCCAGAGTTCTCACAGTAGGTCAATTGCGTTTATAAATTATGAGCATTTAGACCTCGGAGGTCTGGATAAAAGCGATTGCCCTAGTTCTCACAGCCGGTGCTGAACGTACTCTCCCTCACACGGCGGCCCCGGCGCGGCCCACACCGCGCGCTCGGTCAGGTCCATCACCAGCGAGATCACGGTCTGCTCTCGCTCGTGGGGTGGCTCAGTGGGGTCCTCGTGACCGCAGATGGAACGGGGATAGTTCACGTGGTCTCGCAACAACGTTTGAAGGCCCGCCAGGCTCGCTTTGCCCTCCCCCATCTGGGCCTGCAGCAGCCGCCGGGCGCGATTGAGCCGCACGTGAGATCCGGCATAGGTTCCGCGCTGCTCCAGGGCCTGCATCCTTGGAGAGAGATAGTGGTTGGCGTGAACTATCCAGCCATCTCCACCGTACAGTATGGCGTGGGCGGTGGCCGAACTCTCCACACTGTACAGTTCGCCGTGAGCGTCTGCCAACAGGTGATTGTAGCCCCCTGCCCGCCCCCGGGGCACGCAGGCCCGGATCGCCTCGCCGATGGCGCGGGCGGCGAGGATGGCCCGCGAGAAGAGAATGCGCGGCACGCCCAGCCGTGCGTCGGTACTGTAGACCGAGTTGATGGCCACGCCGATGCCCTCTTCGTTGAAGCCGATGTTGGTCAACAGCGGCCCGTAGGTCATCCCAATAAAAGCTGGGGCACTCTCCGGTTCGGCGTGTATCAGATAGACGTGGTCGCGGTCCACGCTGATCCAGTCCTCGTTGTGGGCCAACAGGATGTGACGGGCGGCGGTGCGATCGTCCCGCACGGCCAGGGAAGTGCAAGACCCGCGCTGGCTCTCCGTCACTTCCTCGTAGCAGTTGAGCAGCCAGACATCCTCGAAGGGGGCATCGGCCCCCTCGGCGACGCCGCGCAGTTCCTCGACGAAACGGGGAAAGCCGGCCTCAGCGTGGGACAGATACTCACTGGCCCCCTGCAACGCTTCCTCCCAGGTCATTTTGCTTGCCTGAGGCAAAAACCCCCGATAGGCGGCCAACATCCCCGCGATCTGGGACCGCGCTCCCTCCCCCTGCTGGCGTCCCCGTTGGCGGGGTGGTCCCTTGACGTTGATGATGGACACGGTTCGCAGGCTCATCGTGACCCCTTTACCATAGCGCTTGCAGCCTCTTGTATGATGGCGTCCAGTTCCCGTTCCTGTTCCTCTGTCAGCGGCGGGACTTTGTGCTCGGCCAGCAATCGCTCCGCCTCCGCCTGGGCCCGCTCGGCCATACCCTCCCTGCCGGCCCGGTCCCACTCCTCCCAGGGATGCCGCTCCGCCAGACGGGTGTGCAGCACCTCGCCGGCCCGCAGATAACGCACCGTGTGTCGCTCTCCCAAAAAGTTGCGCGGGCCGTTCATCACCTCCGCGATGACGCCCACTGCCAGTGCGTCCGCGTCCGCTACGAGGCCGCGCAACAGCCGGCGGACGCTGGCGGCAATCTCGTCGTCGGCTACCATTTGGGCGTAGGAGCTCATCACGCCCGCCTCCATCTCGCCGATGCCGGAGAGTTCGTCGGCTCCTGCCAGGGCCGGGATAGCTCCGTTGAGGGCCCGCTCGTAGCCGTTCTGCAGGTCCAACGTGTGGGCGTTAGTGGATAGGCCGTAGACGTTGACGGGCAGGCCGTAGCGGTGGCCGATCTGAACGGTTGCGGCGGAGGCGAGCCCTACCTCCACGCCACCCCATACCGAGAGGCCGGTGCGAGGCTCCATCATCGCCAGCCGGCCGCAGTAGACCATGGGCAGCCCTGCTCGTACTGACTGGGCCAGGACGACCGAGGCGAGCAGTTCCGCGTTCTGCTGGGCCAGCGCCCCGGCCAATGACATCGGCGCGGTGGCCCCGGCGATGGGGCACGGCAGCGGCCCCAGGGGGATCTCTAGTCGGGCGGTTTCCATCATCGCTTCGGCCACATCGTCTGGAAATGTGAGCGGACTGATGGGCGAGACGCCTAGCGTGAGCACCTGGGCGGGCGGGCCGACGACGGCAGCCATCCGCACCACGTAGCCAACTTCGGCGGCGGTCAACACGCCGGGTCCCTGCACCGGTTTGGTAGTGTGGGGCAACGTGTGTCGGTACATCGCCAGGGACATCAGCGGGCCGGGCACGTCCTGGGGAGTGAAGCAGGGGGTGATGGTCGTCACACTGTCCAGCGCGTCCAGCAGGTGGGCAGCATCCCACACGTCCTGCACCGTGGCCGGGCGGCGCTGGCCTGTGCGAGGGTCGTAGACGTCGCGCGCGCCACCCAGGTTGTGCCAGTGCAGTGAGCCATCTCCCAGCACCGCCGTCTGCCCGCTCCGGCCTCGAACCGCCACCTGGCGCGGGCATTGAGCCACCGCCCGCTCGACCAGGTCGGGCGGCAGGAGCACCCGCTCGTCCTGCACTTTCGCCCCTGCGCCGGTCAGGATCTCCCGGGCCTCCGGCTGGGCCAGCACGACTCCGACCTCGTTCAGGATGCGCAGCGTGGCTTGATGGATCGCTTCCAGTTCATCGTCGGTCAGGACTGTCAGTTGGGTCACGCCTTTGCTCCCCCTCGCGGTGCGGGTTTCTACTTTTCCGTCACCCGCTCGGTCACGCTGAACCCGCGCTGGCGCAGCGCCTCCACAAAGGGCCGGGCCGGCACCATCGTTTCCACACCTCCGGCTCCACGAGGGGTCTCGCCCCGCACCATCATCTCCGCCACGATGGCCGCGCTCCAGCCGGTGCCCTGTTCCATGGCCGTGAAGCCGGTCTCTTGGTCAAAGGTATCTACCGCCTCGACCATCGCTTCGGCGTCCCGCCCCCCCTTCTTCCCTACCGCTTTGATGCGCACGATGATCAAGTCCTTGTCACCGGGGAAGGTGACTTTGGGCTCGAACAGGGCGTGGAAAACGTCCCGCGGCACGACCTCCACGTCACCCACCGGCATGGGGATCAGGTCCCACAACCCCAGGTCGAAGAAGGCGCGCAATTGGGCAAAGTGACCCGGGTAGCGCAGCGTCTTGTTCTGCAGCGTCCGCAGACGACCCTCATAGGTCCAGGGCATCGTGTCCAATCCTCCGGCAGTGACAAAGGCTTCCAGGGAGCCAATAGGCTCTGGGAACTCGACTACTTCCAGTTCTGTAATCGGCTCCACCTCCACCACCTGTCCGTCCCGGATGAAGACGGCCGGCTCGGCGTATTCGTTGGTCAACCCGGCGATGTGGAAGGTGAGCAGGTAGTCGAAGGGCGGGCGGGGGTTTTGGGGCAGTCCTCCGTCCCACATATAGGCGTCGGTAGCCTCGTCCAGCAGCTCTATCGCGTAGACGATCAGGCTGGTGCCCATCCCCGGCACCTGGCCGCAGTTGGGGACGATGCTGATGCCGGCGGCGCGGGCCTCGGCGTCGAAGCTGTGTTGCTGGCGGGCGATGCCAGTGTGGCCGCCCAGGTCGCACATGTGCGCGCCAACGCGAATGGCGACCCGCGTGATATCCAGGTTGTAGTAATATGGCACGGCGCTGAGGAAAGCGTCCACGCCGGCCAGCAGCCGCTCCACGGCCTCCGGGTCGGTGACGTCCACCTGGGCCGGCTCGGCGACAGGGGTGGATAGCAGTGCGTTGACCCGCCCGGCGGCCCGGCGGGCCACCTCCGGGTCGAGGTCTGCCAGGATTACGCGGTCTGCGCCACCCCAGCGAGCCATATCGTAAGCGGCGGCGGTGCCCTGACGGCCCGCCCCAAGGACAGCATAGGTGTACATCATTACTCCTCCTCAGTATACCTCCAAGAAGAAACGAATCAAGCCAGGATACAGGCCACCTTGTGACTCCCGGCTATCGTGCGCAGTTGCGGGTCGGTCTCCTGGCACTCGGGCACAGCGTCGGGGCAACGAGGGTGGAAACGGCAGCCAGATGGTATATCAATGGCGTTGGGGATCTCCCCTTGCAGAATCATTCGCTTGCGGCGGCGGCGCGGGTTGGGCACCGGGACGACCGAGATGAGCGCCCTGGTGTAGGGGTGGCGCGGTTCCTTGAGCACCTCGGCGGTGGGGCCCAGTTCAACGACCCGGCCCAGGTACATCACCGCCATGCGGTCGGTGAAGAACCCAGCGGTGGCCAGATCGTGGGTGGTGTAAAGGATCGTGATCCCCCGCTCGCGGCGAAGGGCGTGCAGCAGGTTAAGGACCTCTGCCCGAATGGAGACATCCAGCATAGAGACCGGCTCGTCGGCCACCAGCAGTTCCGGCTCCAGCACCAACGCCCCGGCGATGACGATCCGCTGCCGCTGCCCGCCGGACAGTTCAGCCGGGAAGCGATCCCAGAAGTGATCGGCGGGAGCCAGGCCACACGTCTCCAGGGCCGACCGTACTCGCTCCTCCTTCTCCGCGCGGGAGCGAGTCAAGTGGTGGATCTCTAGCGGCTCGGCCACGATATCAAAGACCTTTTGGCGCGGATTGAGTGATTCGTAGGGGTCCTGGAAGATCATCTGCGCTCGCTCGCGCAAGGTCATCACGCGCCGGCGGCGGCTCAAGTTCGTCAATTTCTCGCCGGTCTCCAGCGAAGGGCCGCGCCCCTGGGCCCACTCAGTCACGTCGTAGCCATCGAACAGGATGCGCCCCCGCGTCGGTCGTTGCAGGCCCAGCACGTTCATCCCCACGGTCGTCTTGCCCGAGCCGGACTCGCCCACCAGGGCCAGGATCTCGCCCCGCTGCACGGCGAAACTGACGCCGTCCACGGCCTGCACGTAACGGCGCGGCTTGCGGGTCAACACGTCCCTGATGTGGCGCGAGACGGGAAAGTACTTGCACAGATCGTGCACCTGAAGTATGGGTTGGGCTTCCATCATCCGATCCTCCCTTTGACATGCCCAGGGCGCTGCCTGGCAAAATGGCAGGCGACACGGTGATTAGGCTCGACTTCAACCAGCGGTGGTGTCTTCTGGGCGCAGATGGCCTCACGCCACTGGCACTCGCAGCGCGGCTCGAAGCGACACCCCGGCGGCAGATCGTCCAAGCGAGGTGGGTTTCCGGGGATGGAAGCGAGGGTGGAGCCAGGTTCCTCTACGTCGGGGAAGGCTTCCATCAGTCGCTGTGTGTAGGGGTGTTGGGGGCTGTTAAAGACCACGTCGCTGCTGGCGTACTCGACCACCATGCCTCCGTACATCACCAGCACGTCGTCGCACGTCTCCGCCACCATTCCCAGATCGTGGGTGACCATGATGAGAGAAAGATCGAGTTCCGCCTGCAAGTGCTCCAGCAATTCCAATATCTGGGCCTGGATCATCACGTCCAGCGCGGTGGTGGGCTCGTCGGCGATGAGGATGCTGGGGGCGCAGGCCAGGGCCATGGCGATGATGGCCCGCTGGCGCATGCCGCCGCTGAACTGGTGAGGGTACTGGCGTCCCCGCTGGGCCGGAATCCCGACCAGCTCGAGTAGCTCGCCCGTACGTTCACGCGCCACCCGCAGGTCATGGGTGATGTGCAGTCGGAGCGACTCCACGATCTGGCTCTCGACCGTGCGCACGGGATTGAGGGCGTTCATCGCTCCCTGAAACACCATTGACATCTCACGCCAGCGCACCTGGCGCATCTCGGCTTCGCTGTACTGCAACAGGTCCCGTCCGCCAAAGATGACTTGACCGTTGACGATGCGGCCCTCCTCCGGCAGGAGACGCAGGAGAGCCATCATCACCGTCGTCTTGCCGCAGCCGCTTTCGCCCACGATGCCCAGAGAGCCTCCTTCCTCCAAATGGAAGCCTACGTTCTCCACCGCGTGCAGGGCGGCGCCCTCGTCGGTCAGGTAGTCCACGGAAAGGTTACGCACATCCAAAAGGGCCATCTTGTCCCCCTTCACTAACTCGCCGCCCCGCTGACTCACCCACCGCCAGCGCCACCATCCGCCGGGCATCGAACAGGTGATGGGTGCGCAGCCGGGGGTTGACGATCTCGTCCAGCGTGTTGCCGATCAGGATCAACGACAGACTGATCCACACGATGGCAAAGCCGGGCGGCAGCAGAAACCACCAAGCCTGACGGCTGATAGCCCGCTCGAAGGCAAAGTTGAGCATCATGCCCCAACTGATCAGCGTGGGGTCGCCCAGGCCCAGGAAGGCCAGTGACGACTCGGCCAGAATCGAAACGGAGATGTCCAACACCGCCTGAGCAATGATGAGCGGCAGCACCTGGGGCAGGATGTGACGCAGGATGATGCGCGCGCCGCCAGCGCCGATGGATCGAGCCCGCAGCACGAACTGGCGCTCTTTGATCGAGAGGGTCTGAGAGCGCACCAGGCGGGCCGTATAGGTCCAGCCCAACAAGCCGATCACCAGGATGATGTTCAACAAGCCCCGCCCCATCACGGCGATGATGACCAGCATCAACGGCAGGTCAGGGATCACCATCAGGAAATCCACCAGTCGCATCAGCCCGTTGCCGATCCGCCCGCCATAGTACCCGGCCACCAGACCAACGGTGGTGCCGATGAACATGGACATGAAGGAGGCGGTGAACCCGACGATGAGCGAGACCCGCGCGCCGTAGATGAGTTGGCTGAGTACGTCTTTGCCGGCGTCGTCTCGGCCCAGCAGGTGCTCGGCGTCCGGTGGGGCCAGGATGTCGTCGGGCGTCACCTGCACCCGTTCTTGCGGGTCGTAGGGGGCCAACCGAGGGGCAAAAACGGCGATCAGCAGCACCACGAGGAGCATCACCGCGCCGATGACGCCCATTGGCTTGCGTACAAACTGCTTGAGTGCTTGCATCAAGAACCTCCACCTGTGCCAAGTTCATCCGTGTCCTATCTACTCTGCTTTCACACGGGGGTCCAGGACAGAGTAAAGCAGGTCGGCCAGCAAGTTGGCCAGGACGACGCTGACGGCCAGGAGCAGGAAACTCCCTTGCAACACGGGATAGTCCCGCTTCTGCACCGCCTCGTACATCAACCGGCCGATGCCCGGCCAGGAAAAGACCGTCTCCACCTGAATGGCCCCGCCGACGGTGTAGCCGAAGGTGAGGGCGATCATCGTCACCATTGGCAACATCGCATTTTTGAGGGCGTGGTCGCGCAGCGTGCGAAAGGTGCTCAATCCCTTGGCCTTGGCGGTCAGGATGTAGTCCTCGGCCAGCACCTCCATCACGCCACTGCGCATGATCAGGATGTACTCGCCGGTGTAGACGATGCCCATCGTGATGGTCGGCAGGATGAGATGCTCTCCCACGTCGGCCCAGTAGAGCAGCCCGGCCTCTGGCTTCAGGCCCGCCGTGACCATGCCACCTGTGGGCAGGTGGCCGCGGGCCAGGATCAGCAGGATGATGCCGAGAAAGAAAGTGGGCAGCGCCCAACTGAACAATCCGAACAGCAGGATGCCCGTATCCAACGGCGTGCCCCGTCGCCAGGCAGCGATCAACCCGATGGTCATCCCCAGGAAGATGGCGATAACGTCTCCTCCCAACACCAGCACGACCGTCCGCCAGGCCCGTTCCGCCAGCAGCTCGCTGACGTCCTGCCGGGTGGCGAAGGAGACGCCCAAATCCCCGCGCAGCAGATTGCGCACGTAGGCGGTGAACTGGCTGTCAAAAGCGCCCAATATGTCCCCTTCCTGGAACCGTTCCCCATCAAACCAGACCGGCTTGTCCAGCCCAAAAGTGGCCCGAATGCGCTCCTGAGCCTCGCGCGTCATGCGCGGGCTGTGGATGATCAGCCTGACAGGGTCTCCGGGCAGTATGCGGAAGAGCAAAAAGTTAAAGACCGCCACCACGACCAACGTAGTGAACGCGAAAAAGAGCTTGCGGACCAGATAGTCTCTACGCTCCATCATTGCCTCGCTTGCCATCCGGTTGGCCCGACGAGTTGATCTGTGCGGGCCAGCCGGATGGCGGTTGCTATTCAGTTTTCACGCTACAACTACTCCACAGGCTGCCCTTCCAGGAAGCACCACTTCCAGAGGATGTCGCCGCAGCCCATGCCGAAGCCAGTGAAGCGGTCGCTGCGGTAGGCCTGGATGTTGTTGTAGTAGGTGGACACAAAGTAGGGACGATCCTCGAAGAGCTTTGCCTGCATCTGCCACATCAACTGGCGGCGCGCCTCACGATCCACGGTGACGGCCTGCTCGAGGTACATCGCGTCGAACTCTTCGTCGCAGTAGCCGCTGTCGTTCCAGCCGCCCTCCTCCCGCTGATCGCAGGTGAAGATGAGCATAGCAAAGTCAGGATCGGGGTCCAGCCCCCAGCCCCAGTAGATCAGGTCAAAGTCAAAGTCGGGGTACAGCCCGATCAGGCTGTCCTCGTCCATCACGGTGGGCGGGGCCGAAATGCCGATCTGGGCCAGGCCATCGGAGATGACCTCCAGGATGCGGGCGTTGGCCGCGCTGTCGGTGGCGTAGAGGCGGTACTCCATCGGGTTGCCGTCGAGGTCCTCGCGTATGCCGTCGTTGTCGCTATCCACGTAGCCGGCCTCATCCAGAATACGGTTGCCCTCGGTGGGGTTAAAGGGGATCGGCTGGATGTCGCTGTTGTGCCAATCCCCCATAGAGGTGGGGAGCACCGTCGTGGCCGGGTCGCCGTAGCCCAGGTAGCCCACGGTGATGATCTGGTCGCGGTCGAAGGCATATTCCATGGCCAGGCGCACTGTCGGATCGTTGAGGCTGGCGGGTTGAGTGCCGTTCTCGTGAGAATTGAGGATCAACTCGTCAATGAACAGCGAGTCCATGATCAGGACCTCGACGTTCTCTGCGCCCTCCAGGGACTGCACTCCCGTACTCGGGACGGCGTCAATCACGTCAATGTCGCCTGCCAGGAGCGCCTGTATCATGACGTCGTCGGTGGCGTACTCGTGGTAGATGACGCGGTCAATGGCCGGCGCCCCGCGCCAGTAGTTCTCGTTGGCTTCCAGGATCAGGTACTCCCCTTCCACCCACTCCACGAGCTTGTAGGGGCCGGTGCCGGTGGCGGCGGCGATATCCTCGAACTCCATGATCTCGTCGTAGGTCATGCCCTCCCATACACTCGGCGGCAGGATCCAGGTAAAGAGCAGCAAAGCCGTCTCCATGTTGCCCACCGGCTCAGACAGAGTGACCTGTAGAGTGGTAGGGTCGAGGGCAACCACCTCCTCAAAGTTGGTGAGGTAGAAACTAAAGGTCTCGACCTCGTTCTCGATGGTCCAGTTGAGGCTCCAGGCGATCTCCTCGGCAGTGCAGGGGGTGCCGTCGTGGAAGGTCACACCCTCGCGGATCTTGAAGGTCCACACCAGGCCATCGTCAGAGACGTCCCACGATTCGGCCAGGTTAGGCTCAAACGTGTCTATGTCGCCCCACTCGATCAGTGTGTCGTAGAGCAGGTTGCGCAGACCATAGTTGTACCAGCCAAAGGTCGGATTCGCCGTGTCCCAGATGTACGTGAGGCCGATGTGCAGGGTGACCGGCTCGGCTTCAGGCGGCGCTTCCTCGGTCGGTTCCTCTTCGGGCGGCGCTTCCTCGGTCGGCTCGGCCTCGGGCGGCTCTGTGGGGATCTCAGTGGGCGTTGAGGATGGCGCGCACCCCGCCAAGCCCGCGAGCACCAGGGTCAGAACGACCAGTACGGCTACAAGTTTCCACAGATTGGTTTTCATTATCCTCCTCCATTCTAAGATTTGTGAGCAGATGTTTCTACTACACGTCTGTCTGTTAGTTCAAAGCTCGTTGGCATCACCTCCTTCCAGTAAAACGTAGCGAGTAACCCGCGATGCACGACGCTTACGTTTTACGTTTCAATGCTCTGTCAAAAAACGCCGCCAGATGTTCGTACAGCCGTTCCTGGTTGGCGGGCTTGTTGATGCCGTGCCCTTCGTCCTCAAAGTTCAACACCTCGTAGGGGATGTGATGGGTCTCCAGCCGCTTGACAACCTGGCGCACGTGCTCCGGCGTCACATTGGGGTCTCGATCGCCCTGCACGATCAACAGATGACCGCGGATGTTCTGGACAAAGTGGATCGGTGAGCGCTCGTGAAAGCGCTCAGGTACTTGGTCAGGGCTGCCCCCCATCATCTCCTCGCTGTACGGGCGCAGGTCGGGGCGCGTGGTAGTATAGTCTATCACCAGATCGGTCATACCGCAGATGGGCGCGGCGGCAGCGATGACCTCCGGCGGGTAGTGCGTAATCTGAAACCAGGTGCTATACCCACCGTACGAAGTGCCTGTCACACCGATCCGGCCGGGGTCGGCCAGCCCGGCCTCGATCAGCGCCTCGGCCGCGGCGGCGATGTCGGCCTGCTCGCGCCCGCCCCAGCCATCCTCCTTGATCGCCTCGCGAAACTTGAGTCCAAAGCCGGTGCTCCCCCGATAGTTCACGTCCAGGACGTTGAACCCTCGGGAGACAAGGTACTGGATCTGGGCATTGACGTCGTCCTCAGAGTGCCAGGTAGGGCCGCCGTGTACGTAGAGGACGGCTCGGCGGGGGTTGGGCCGCGCCCGGTAGAGCCAGCCCTGGATCTCCAGTCCGTCCTCGGAGTGCCAGCGAAAGTCCTCGGCCGGCGTGAGGCGGCTGAGATGCAGGTCTGTATGATCCCAGACGTGGGTCAAGGAATAGACTTCCAAAGTCCCGAGGCGCACCAATTCACAGGGTGAGGTAGCCGCATAGTAGCGGGCCACCCATGCTCCGCCGGCGGCGCGGCCCAGGGGTTGCAGGTTGCCCGCCATGCGGGCGAAAGGTGTCTCCGCGCCGCTGTCGGGATTGAGGTAACTGGGTACACGGCGCGCTCCCCGCAGTTCCTCCACCACGATGGTGCCTTCGGGGGAGACACGGGCCGCCTCGATGGAGCGGGCGGGATCGTCCAGCAGCCAGCGCATCTCACCGCTGGGCCAGTGGTAGACGCCCAGGCTGTAATGATCCTGCGCACGCCCGTCGCGGGATTCGGAGAGGACGAGGATACGCTCGCCATCGGGGAACCAATGGGCGGTCACCTTGACCTGGTCGCCAAAGTTGAGGATCTCACGGTCCTCCCGCCCCTCCACGTCCACCAGGTGGATCTGCCCCCCGGCCGGGTGGCGGTCCTGGCGGGTGTAGATCAGGTGCGTGCCCGCGCGGTTGAGGGTGGGGACGCTCCAGGCAGGCTTTTCGGGACGAGCGATGGCAACCCGCTCCCCGCTCTCTAGGTCGTGGCGGTAGACCCAGGTTGGTTCGAGCACCTGCCCGGCGGCAAAGTCGTAGTTGGCCCCGTAGAAGAGCGTGCGCCCGTCCAGGTGCAGACTCCCGCCCCGGATAAAGTAAGAGGGGCGATCCTCCGTGAGGGGCTGCATCTCGCCAGGGCTGCTGACATCTACCCGGAAGAGCCGGGCAAACTCGTCGCGATCGTGATCCTCGGCCACGACCACGGCCCGCGAGTCCAAGGTCCAACTGACCAAATTGGTGTACTCCAGGGTGTGGGTGAGCGGTAACGGCGGAAACAAGCCATCGGTGGGCACGAGGAAGACGTCCAGGTTCTCGTGGATGCGATACCACTCGAAGGCCACCCATCTGCCATCAGGTGACAGGTGAGCGCCGAACACCTCAGGAAGGGACAGCAGTTGATGCAGGAAAGAACCGGTTTGAGATTGTTTGTGTTTTGCCATACTTCTTGCCACTCCTTGTTGGATAGGCAGATCGGTGCTAAAGCCTGACAAAGCGGATGTTTCTGACACGCCCCGCTTGCAGAGTGAAGCCGCAGACGCGGCCCGCTCCGTCACGGACAAAAAGCAACGTGACGCGATCTACCCAGAACATGCCACTCGAGGCAGGTCTCAGAGGCTCCTCAGGAGCGCTTCTGTGCTTGACGTACAACCGGTCATCCTCCAACACGAGCCTATAGGTCACTTGAAGCTCTGCGCTCCGGTAATTGCCCGCATACTCGGCCAGTTGCTTCAGGCCAGGAGACACAACCTCGAGCGGTTGCAAGGTATCGGGTTTGTCGTCTTCCTCGCGCACGTGCATCAGCCAGGGATTGCCTTGCTCCTGCCTTTCAAACTTGATGCGGGCGGTAAAAGGGGCATGCACTACAAAGTCGGTCTCGCCGATGGGGACGAGCCGGGCTTTCTCGCCACACGTCTCCGCCAGCAACCCACCACCCTCCAGGGATAGTTCTATGATCAGGCCGGTGGTCTCGCTCCGATAGACGCCGACCTTGTCTTCGAGAAACCAGGTTTCTTCCAGAAACCTGGTTTCCGGTTGCTCTTCAAGCTGGTCGGCCAGGTAGACGTCGGCGACCTGACGGGCCAGACGTTCGGGGTTGATGGTGCTCAGGTTGGCCAGGCAGATCACGGAGACCTTTTGCTCAGGGAAGCGGATCATCTCCGCCCGGAAGCCCACAAAGGCGCCGGCGTGGCTGACCATCTTCAAACCCTTATAACCGCTCACCATCAGCCCGAAGGCGTAATCCAATTCCTCGCCGTCGTTGAGCGTGCCCGGTGTGAGCATGTGCCGGATCAAGCCAGTGTCACCCTGGCCCAGCCTGTTGTGGTAAAAGTTCTGGTCCCAGAGGAACAGGTCCTCGACGGTAGTAAAGAGACCTCCGTCGCCGACCATATCCAGTGTGGTCACGTCAATCCGGTAGCCGCCACCCTGCTTGGGTGAATAGCCCATGGCCCGCTGTTTCACGACCTCGGTGTGGTCGTCGTGGAAGTGGGTGCTCGTCATACCCAATGGCCCAAATATGTGCTCTTCGGCAAACCTGCGCAAGGATTGGCCGCTGGCCCGTTTGACGATCACGCCCAGCAAGTAGTATCCGGTGTTGCTGTACAGGTATTCGTCACCTGGCGCAAAGTTGAGCTCCTTCTGCCGGGCCAGCATCTCGATCACTTCCTCGTCCGTATAAAAATCTTGGTCCCGCATCCCCGCCAGCTCCATCAGCGTGAGATAATCGCGGAGGCCACTGGTGTGGTGGACGAGATGCCGGATCGTGACAGGGCGCTCGTACTCGGGTATCTCTGGCAGGTATTTGCGGATGTCGTCGTCCAGCGAGAGTCTCCCCTGCTCCGCCAACAGCGTCACGCACATTGCCGTAAACTGCTTGGAGGTGGACCCGATACGGAAGACGGTCTGGGAGGAGATGGGGACATCGTGCTCCAGATTGGCCATCCCGTAGCCGCGCTGGTAGACGAACTGGCCGTCCTCGATGACGCTCAGGGCACATCCCGGCGAATCGGGCCGCTCCCACGCGGCGAACAACTTGTCCACCCGCTTTTCCTCGCTCTCGAACATCCAGGCCAGGAAGGCCACGCGGCGCTTTTTGGCGTCCACCACGTTCTCGGTCTTGAGGAAGCCGTGCCCCTCGTCCTCGTACAGAACGAGTTCGCACTCCTTGCCCTGCGCCACCAGCGCGTCACGGGCCTGGGTGGATTCGCTGGCCGGGCAGCGGACGTCGTGAGCGCCGCAGATCAGTTGCACCGGCGCGGCGACCCGGTCCAGGAAGAAAAATGGCGAACGCTCGTAGTACAGGGCGTGGTTCTCCAGCGGGTCGCCAAAGTTCTCCACGTCCCAATGTTGCAGGTCTTCACGGGAGTTTACGTGGCAGGTGAACCAGTTGAGGAAGGGCACCACGGCCGAGCCGGCCGCCCAGCGGTCGGGGTACTGGGTCAGGGAAGTCATCGTCAGGTAGCCGCCCCAACTGGTGCCGGTGACGGCGATGCGGGCCGGGTCGGCCAGCCCCTCGCGCACCAGGTAGTCGGCCCCGGCGACGACGTCCTGTGTCTCGCCGCCCCCAAAGTCGAAACGGCTGGCCCGTTGCCATTCCCGCCCGTAGCCGGTGGAGCCGCGGTAGTTGGGAGCCAGCACGACCCACCCCCGGCTGACCATATGCTGCACCAGGGGGTCCCAGGTGACCTGGGTCAGCCAAGTGGGACCGCCGTGAACGTAGATGATGGCAGGAGGCAACTCCTGAACGCGACGCGGTTGGTACAGCAGCGCAGGTACGCTCTGCCCGTCCAGGCTGGGGTAGCGCACCTGGGCAGGCATCACCAATTCAGAAACCAGGTTTATTGAAAAAACCTGATTTCTCTCCTCCAGCGAGTGGGTCAGTTGGCGGAAGGAGCCATCTTTGAGGGAGAGCAGCCATAGGTCGTCCGGGTAGCGGGGATTGTCAAAGACGAAGAGGATGTGCGCCCCGTCGGGGGTGAAGCGGGGCCGGTAACAGACCCCCGGCTCGACCTGGTAGGTCGCCAGGGAGCCTTCTCCCAGGTCCAACACGGCCAGCGCGGTAACAGGGCCGTCGCTGGCGACGTAGGCCAGTCGCCGGCCGTCGGGCGACCAGGCGGGCTGCTCCTTGTCACCCTCTCTATCGGTCAGCCAGTCGATCCGCCCCGTTTCCAGTTCGTAGACACCCAGGTCGAAGAAGCCGCGCACGTCCGACGAGAAAACGATGCGGGTGGAGTCGGGGGACCAACGGGCGTCCTTGGCGCATAAGGGGCCGTTGGCGCCGGCGATGGGGCGTGACTCGCCTCCCTCAGCCGGCACGATAAAGGTCCAATAATCCTGGGCCACCGCCTCCACGACCACTGCCAGCCAGCGTCCGTCGGGCGACCAGTGGACCTCCCAGTCGGGATGGGGAACGCTGAGCACGAGGCGGGGCTCGCCCCCGAGACGCGGGCTGTGAGCAGGATAGGCGTCCATCACGTAGGTGTCAAAGCGGCCGGAGCGGTCCGAAAGGAAGGCAATGCGAAAGCCATCGGGCGACCAGCAAAAGTCGGGCTGGATGGCGTCGGGAGTATCGGGGGTCAGGTTGGTGTGCTGGCCCGTCGCGAGATCGTAGACGTAGATGTCAAAGAGTTCACCCCCATCCAGATCCAGGGCGTAGGCCAGCCGCGTGCCGTCGGGCGACCAGCGCGGGGCGAACTTGGCCCCCGGGCCGGCGGTGATCTGCCGGGGCGATGCCGACTCCTGCAGCTCTACCAGGTAAATCTCCCACTGGCCGGTGGGGTTCCAGGAGAAGGCGGACTGTGTGGAGTCGGGTGAGACGTCGAACCCCCAATCCGGGTCCACGTAGGGGACTCGCAACAATGTTTCCAGGTCTAGGATGTGAGATTTCATGGCAACTCCCCGCCTAGGGCATACGCGACCTAAACCTCGGAGGTCTGGATAAAAGCGATTGCCCTAACTCCTCGCCTACCTTCCCCTACGAACATCTTCCAATTTGCTCTGAATGCATATCGCGGCGCGGGCGCACGGGGATGGTGCGAAACTCGCGCACAAAACGGATAAAGTTCTCCACCGTCGTCTCGAACAGCGCCCGGCCAAACCCGGCCGTGGCGACGGTCGGGTCGCCGCAGACGCCGCTCTCGCTCATGCGCGACCACCAATCCTGCCACGCCAGGATGCTGGGCTCGGGATGGTCCCAGTTAAAGTATTCCATCTTGACCTGGCCCACTTCCCGGACCGCCTTGTCCATCTGCACCAGGTCGGGGCGCAGGTGGAGCATCATGGCTGTCTCGTACTCACCGGCGTGGGCGACGCCGCCAGGAGCAGAGCGGCGCATCTGCGAGAAGGTGGGCTCGGCCAGCGTGGGGTCAATCGCCGCGTTGGGGCTAATCGCGCCGCAGATGGCGCCGCTTTCCAGCACCACGCGACGGGCAGCCAGATCGGCGATGGAAGCGTTGGAGCCGTGGCCGTTGACGATGAGAACGTGGGTAAAGCCGTGGCGCGTCGCGCTGAGGGCGACGTCGGCCACGTACGCGATCAGCGTCTGCATGTCCACAGAGACCGTGCCGGGAAAGTCCATGTGGTGCTCGTCCAGCCCATAAGCCACCAGAGGCATCACCAGCATCTCGTCCGGCGCACGCCGGGCAACCTCCAGGCAGATCGCCTCGACGATGACGTTGTCGGTATTGAGGGGTAGGTGGGGGCCGTGATCCTCCACGCTGCCGAAGGGGAGCAAGACTGCCGGCTGCCGTGCGACGGTCTCCCGCATCTCTGGCCAGGTCAGTTCGTCGTAGCGAGTTTTCGGCGTCATAGGGACCTCGTCTCCACTCCGCCTAGTCCGTGGGCAAAGATCGCGAGGGCGGTATCGGCCCCGGTGATAGTCAGCGGTGGCGAGAAGCGGATGCTGTCCGGCAGATACTTACTACGAGTGCCCAACATTCAAGTCCACGCTCTCACGGCGTGGCAGTCCTTCCAGCAGCATCAGGAGACGTCTGCTCCTACCTCCAGGGGGGGAGACCAATGATAGCTCAACTTGTAACTTTGGGCGATCATGAATGTCTCTGTAGAGCGGACGCCAGGCATCAGGTGGATCTGATGCGTGAGCAGGTCGTTGATATGAGCCAGATCGCGACAAAAGACCTCGGCAATCAGGTCGAAAGAGCCCAACGTCATAACCAGGTAACTGACTTCCGGGAGTTTGGCGAGTTTTCCGGCAACCTGGTCTATTGTGCCGGGCTCGACAGATATGCCGATGATCGCCGGCGCTTCAAAGTCGAGGGCGTAGGGGTCCACGATACCCACGGTGCTGACTATACCAGCCTCGACGAGGCTTCGATAGCGGCTACGAATGGTCGTTTCGGAGACACCGGCTTGCCTGGCAATCTCGGTGAAAGGAGTTCGTCCATCCTCCTGCAACGTTTCAAGAATGAATTTGTCCAATTCGTCCACCATACCTCCAGGCAGGGTTGCGGTCTTGCCTCTAGCAGGTTCGATTCCTAACAAGCAGAAGCTATTTTAGCACGATTTTCGAACTTTGACAAGCGTACAGGTTCATTTTTCGAGCCAGATTCTCGACTTTTGCTGGGGGAGGCGCTGGACACCTGCCTGCTTTCCCAGCGCGCATCCTCCTACAACAACGTCATCGCCGACTACCCGGCTTTAGCCTGCAGACACGCCGGGGAAACCGAACGTGCTCTCGACCTATGGATGCCGCCAGAGGACTGGCCCGCGTAGCAACCGGTCTTGGTCATCTATGGGATGGGTTCTTGAGCTTGCCCCTTCTGCCGTTGGCTGGTATACTACACGATCCCCCAGGTCAATGAGGTACAGCAGTGCCCATACTGGACAGCCTGACACAGGATTTCGGCCTGCACCAATGTCACGTTTGAGCCGCGATTTCTTCGCCCGCGATACCCTCGCCGTCGCCCGCGAACTCTTGGGGCAGCGGCTGGTGCGCAACCTTGATGGGAAACAATTGTCCGGCCGCATCGTCGAGGTGGAGGCCTACATCGGGGAGGATGACCAGGCGTCGCACGCCAGTTGTGGACGCACCCAGCGCAACGCACCGATGTACGGCTCGCCCGGCCACGCCTACGTCTACTTTATCTACGGTATGCACCACTGCCTCAACGTCGTCACCGAGCGGGAGGGGTTCCCGGCAGCGGTGCTCATCCGGGCGCTAGAGCCGCTGGAGGGAGTCGAGGAGATGCGGGCGCGGCGCGGCGGTCGGCCCGACGCGCAACTGACCAGTGGCCCGGCCCGGTTATGCCAGGCCCTCGCGGTGGATCGGCGGTTTGACGACGCCGATCTGTGCGCGCCCGATGCGCTGCTATTCCTGGAGCGGGATGCTGCTATATTGGACGAGGCCGCTGGCATCTCCCCTCGAATCGGCGTGCGTGGGGACGAGGCGACGCTGGCTGCTCCCTGGCGGTTCTACATCCGCGGTAACGGATACCTTTCGCGCTGACCTCTTTGCCAACTGTCCCGAAAATAGACGGCTCAACGTAGATTCGTGGGGTGGACCTTACCGAAAGCTCGGATTGGGAGACAGAATCGCTTGGAAATGATGCGAAAACCTGCCAAAACCAGCTTTCGGGAAGGTTTGAGCTGTACCTCTCACCCCACAAACCCCTCACGAACGAGTTTCACGACCGTCCATTGGGGTTGCAAGTTCAGTACTTTCAGCGCGCCCGGCTGGAGCTGCACCCGCGCGCGTCGGGCGGATACAAGGTGTTGCGCGGCCCGTTGCTCGAAGAACTGGGGCATCGCTTGGCCTCGATGCCGACGGTGCAAATCACTCCTTTCAACGACGACTTTCTCTTTTCCAGAAACGGGACACGTCGTCTCTTATGCGTTCCTCGACTACTTTTGTGATAAGGGAGGACTGGACACTTTTAGTTATCCTCGCTCCGAGGTCTTGTCCAACTCATCTGAAACACACCCGAATCAATTGGACGATGCGCCACGGGAGCGCAGATCATTCACTATGCTCTCTAGTTCTTTCACGCGGGGGTTATCGGGGCTGATGCGACCAGCTTCCTCCAACTCTAGGAGCGCCAGGTCGTATCGCCTGAGCCGGGTGTACGCCACGGCCAGGGCTAGACGCGGGCCAGGTCGGCCAGGGGCAAAGCCGGTCGCTTGCCTCAGATGGATGGCCGCCATGGCCCACATATTCTGCCGGGAGTAGAGATTGGCTTGCGCCATCAAGTCGGCGACGTTGCCGAGTCCGCGATCGAGCCGCAGTAGAATTCTCCGCTTTTCCACCTTAAAGTCGTCTTCCAGTTGAAAGGCCAGCAGGAGCATCAAAAAGGCGGAAACCACGCCAATTCCCCCCGAGATGGCGCCAAATCCCTGTTGCATGAACATTGTCAGCACAGAGAGGACAAAGCCCAATACTGCGCTGATCCAATAGAGGTAATAGACCGGCCTCCAACGCAGGTACAGTCCGCCGAACACCGCCACTGAAGCCAGGGTGGAAAGAGCGGCCCCGAAGAAATACGATCGCGGCAACAGATCGAGGGCGGCGTCGACCACGCTCGGCGAGACCTGGACGGGCAGCCAGAGATAGATCGGCAACAGGTCGAAAGGGTCGGCGACGCCGATTTGTGTTGCGGCATAGATCAGCAGAAACCCCAACCCCGCGATATTCCCCAGCAAACCGGGTAACTGCAAACCCATCGCCAGCCACAGCCACTTGGAGCGTTTCTCCTGCCGCCGGAACTTGACCCACAGGCTCTTGCCACAGGCTTTGCATCTGCGGTCGTCCGGCTCGGTCGAGGCTGCACAGTAGGGGCACAGGTACTCGTCGGCGAACTCGTCTGGGGTTACGAGGGGAGGTGGCGCTGGCTGTGGCGCTGGCGGCATCTGGTGACTCGTCGCTTCCTGGCGTACCATAGCGCCGATTGACGACGCGGCAGCTCCGGCAACCTCCGCTTCTGACGGCAGTTGGCGACCGTCTTTATCCTGGCGGAGGAGGATGGCGGCGGCCGGCGAGATGGGAGTGCGGGTGCGCGCTACCACGGGCGATTCCGGCGCAGAAGCGGGCGGCTCCACCTCCGACCTGGCGCTCTGCTGCTGCACCCACTCCAACCCTCGGCGCGCGTGGACGTTATTGGGGTCGAGCGCGAGGACGTTTTCCAGGCAGATTTGCCGGTCTTCCAGGCCATCCACCACCCCGCTCAGCCACAGCCAGGCCGAGACGCTTCTCTCGTCTCGCTCCACGACGCGCATCAACAATTCGCGGGCGCGCTCGCGCTGGCCCGATTGGGCCGCCCCGATGCCCTCGCGCAACAAGGCGTTTACGCTTTCTGGCGGTGAATTCGAGTCCCTCGGCTCCACGTCTGTACCCCCACCGTTCTCCGATAGCCTCGTATTTTGCCACACAAAGTGGAATTGGGCAACCCGGCCCGGCGGGGACGGCGTTGCTGTTGGCACGAGGATATGGTCAGAGTAGTTTGACAAGTCAGATTAACGTGAGGCAGGATCCACCTGGCTCGCCGTTGCTCGTAGTCCCCGTCCTCAGGGGCGCCTTGGGCCAGAAAATCGCGTTAAAACAAAAAGCTCCACTGCATGGGCCGCCTCCGGGCCGGGGGACTGAGCGTTTTGTAGATTCTCGTGTGAGCGGCGTTCGTAGTTAGCCACGAAGCATCGCGGAGTGGCGTCCGAGACGGCACTCCATTTCATTCCGTGCCTTACTACGAACATTTACCCTCGCCAAGTG
>CAYMWP010000058.1:0-26327 GCA_964393895.1 uncultured Anaerolineales bacterium
CCACCATCAACACCGCTACCGCCGCGCTCGTCGGCGGCAACATGATCCACGACGTGGGCTACCTCGAACAGGGCCTCACCAGCTCGATGGAGATGATGGTTGCCACGAACGAGATCATTGACCGCGTAAAGCGCATCCTGCGCGGTATCCCGGTCACCGACGAGACCAAAGCACTGAACGTGATGGATGATGTCGGCCCCGGCGGCCACTATCTGGAGCACGATCACACCTACGAGCGCTTCAAGACCGAGATCTGGCGTCCTGACCTCACCGACCGTTTGAACTGGGAAAACTGGGAGGCGGCCGGCAGCAAGAGCTATCGCGACCGGGTCCGCGAGTGCGTGATCGAGGTCATCGAAACCGAGACCGAGCCGCTCATGGACGAGGCCATGTACAAGGAATTGCGCCACATCTGCGAGCTGGCCGACGAACGTCACAAGGACGAAGAGCTGGACATGGAGATGTTTGTGTAGGAGAGTCAGAGCAGATCTCGTTAATGTCGGACTTGGTTTATCTGGAAGAGCTGGACATGGAGATGTTGGTGTAGGCGAGTCAGCGAACCAGCGACTTTTCGTCACGTCATTGCCGCATCGCTGACTCGTTTTATTGCTTATTCGCCAGGGGTGGTTCATTGAGCACAGAGGAGGGTTCTCCGCACAATCTGGTCTTGGGCATAGATACCGGCGGCACCTACACCGACGGTGTGTTGCTGGAATATCACTCGCGGCGGGTGCTGGCGACGCACAAGAGTTTGACCACCAAGCGAGACTTTGCCATCGGCATCGAGCGCGTCATCAAGGGCATCCAGATCGAGGACCCGTCGGCCATCAGGATGGTCTCTGTCTCGACCACCCTGGCGACCAATGCCATCGCCGAAGGGAAAAGCAAGCGAGTCGCGTTGCTGTTGATCGGCTATGACCCTGAGTTGATCTCGTCCTTCAAAATGGCAGGACAGTTCGCTACTCCGCACTATTACTACTTTGCCGGAGGGCATAATCTCTACGGTCAGGAGAAGGAGGAGTTGGACCTGCCGGCCATTTTGGCTCGGGTCAGCGAGATCAAGGATCAAGTAGATGCGCTCGCTATCTCGAGCTACTTTAGCCCGCTCAACCCCGAGCACGAAAACCGTGCCTACCAGGCCGTTTCGAGCGTCTGCGACTTGCCAATCGTGCTGGGACATCAGCTTTCGACCAGGCTAGGCTCGGTCGAGCGGGCCACGACAGCGGCTCTCAACGCATCGCTGCTGGCCGTGTTGCAGGACTTTGTCATTGCCGTGCGGCGGGCGATGGAGCACCGCCAGATCGAAGCGCCCCTCATGGTGGTGCGCGGCGACGGCACGCTGATGAGCGACGAGTTCGCCGCCCGCACGCCGGTGGAGACGATTCACTCCGGCCCGGCGGCCAGCGCCATCGGCGGTCGTTTCCTCTCAGAGCTGGACGACGCGTTGATCGTGGACGTGGGCGGCACCACCACCGACATCGCCCTCATCCAGGCCGGAGGCGTGACGGTCAGCGAGGAGGGGGCCACCGTGGGCGGCTACAAGACTTCGGTCCGGGCCGCCGACTTGCTTTCCATCGGGCTGGGCGGCGACAGTCACATCACGCTGGAGCGGGATAAAACCATCGCCCTCGGCCCCGAGCGCGTCGTCCCTCTGGCCTACCTTGCCCATCAGCATCCCCAGGTGGGAAAGCGTCTCCGGGCGCTGGCGCGGCGGGCGCAGGCGACCCCTGACTGGCTCGAATACTGGTTTCTGCTGCGCGAGCCTCAGGGTGATGGGTTGCTAAAGACGGCACAGGAAAAAGGCCTGGTAGACTTTTTGCGCGACGGCCCGCGGCCGTTGCCAGAGATCGTCGAACACCTCGGCCTGCTGCACGCGGCCCAGATTGGCGCGGGCGAGTTGCTGCGTCAGGAGGTCGTCGGCAAGGCGGGCCTCACTCCCACCGACCTGATGCATGTCGAAGGCAGCTACGCTCTCTGGGATGCCGAGACGTCGTCGCTGGCTCTGAAGGTGTTCGCCCGGCATCAGTTCGAGGAAACGGACGAGATTCGCCGGCAAGTGTGGCGGCGGGCGACCGAGATGATCGTCCGTACCATCGTCGCTTTCCTCAGTGGCAAGAGCCTGTCTTTACCCAAAGATCACGCGCACACCAAAGACGACGACATCGGGCGTTGGTTCTTTTACAACAGTCTCTACGATGCCCATCCACAGCTAGAGACCCGCTTGCGTTTGCGCCAGCCCATCGTCGGTATCGGCGCACCGGCCGGCCTCTTTCTGAAGGATGTGGCCGACGCGCTCCACACCGAACTGATCCTGCCCGAACATCACCAGGTCGCCAATGCCCTGGGCGCGATTGCGGGAACGGTCATGGTGGTCGAGGAGATACTGGTCTACCCCCGGCTTTCGAGTTCGGGGTTGGAGGTGCTCGGTTACTATGTGCAGACTTCGGATCACAGCGGGCAGGGTGGGGGGCGAGAAGAGTTCGAGGAGGCGGGCGACGCCCTGGCCCACGCGCGCAGCCTGAGCCGGGAACGCGCTATAGGAGCGGCCCTGCGCTCTGGAGCGGACAATCCACGGGTCGTCGTGGAGGAACTGAGCGACGGGCTGGACACATTCCGCATCCGGGCCAAGGCGATGGGCAACCCACGCTTGGAATCCTAGATCGAGGGGGTATTATGGAACTGACGCAGGTTTTCGTCCGGGTTGACACTCAGCGCGCTTACGAGCGGCTCTGGGAAAAGATCACCACCCTGGAGCTGGAACCGGGCGCGCCGATCAACGAGCAACAGTTGGCGCAAGAACTGGAAATGGGCATGTCTCCGGTGCGCGAATCGCTCAGACTGCTGGCCCACGAGAACCTGGTCGTGGTCACGCCGCGCCACGGTATCTACGTGGCCGACGTCAACGTGGCTGACCTGGAACAACTCAGCGAGATGCGCCTCTCGTTAGAGTCGCTGTGCGCTTTTCTGGCCGCCCAACGAGCCACCGCCGACGACCTGGTCGTGCTGGAGGCGTTGCGCCAGGAGCAATCCGCTGTTCCCCTCGAAGACAGTCGGCGCCTTTTTGATCTGGATCACAAGTTTCACCAGGCGGTTGCCCGGGCGGCGCGCAACAAGTACCTGGCCCAAACCCTCGACCGTCTGTTTGGCCTGTCGCGGCGACTGTGGTATCTGGTTTTACCTCGCATGGGCTATTTGCCCGCCGCCGTCGAGAAGCATCTGGACCTGGTGGAGGCCATCAAAGCGGGCGATGCCGAACGCGCCGAGCAAATCATGCGCGAACACGTAGCGGGTTTTTACACCCAGGTGCGTGAGACCTTGATGGCGATGGAATAGGTGGAGCAGCAATTGGAGGAGGAATGTGAGATGATCAACAGCAACTATGTCGCTCAGGCTACTCCCGGTATGCAGGTACTCAGCGATGACCAGAAGGCTCAAGTGCATCAAGCAACGTTGGAGCTTTTGCGCCGGACCGGGGTGCGGGTTCTGGTGACCGAGGTGCGGGAACTCTTGGCCAAAGCTGGCTGCTGGCTCGATGGCGAGCGGGTGCGCATCCCGCCTCACCTGATCGAATGGGCCATTCGCACCGCCCCTAACCGCGTGGTGATGTGCGACCGCGACGGCGACGCGGCGATGTTTTTGGAGGACCGCAAGGGTTACTATGGCACAGGCTCCGATACCCCCTTTGTCCTCGATGCCTACACCGGAGAGCGGCGGCAGGCGGTCCTGGCCGATGTAGCTAACGTCGCCCGCCTGGTGGACGCTCTGCCCAACATTAGTTTTCTGATGTGCATGGGCATCGCCTCCGACGTGAACCACACCATTTCCGACCTGTACCACTTTCGGGAGATGGTCAGCAACACCGTCAAGCCCATCGTTTACACAGCCTTGAGCCGCCAAAACCTGGAGGATATCATCGAGATGGCCGAGGCGGTGGCGGGTGGGGCCGAAGCGTTGCGCCGCAACCCGTTTTGCGCTCTCTATAGCGAGCCTATCTCGCCGCTGACGCACGCCCAGGAGAGTTGCGAAAAACTACTCTACATCGCCGGCAAGGGGCTGCCGGTGGTCTACACGCCGGGGATGCAGATCGGCGGCACGGCTCCGGTGACGGTGGCCGGCGCTCTGGTGCAGGCCAACGCCGAGCAACTCAGCGGATTGCTGATCTGCCAACTGATCCGCGAGGGCGCGCCGGTGATAGGCGCCGGCGGCATCCTGTACATGGACATGGCTCAGGGGTTGATCTCTTACGCCGCGCCAGAGTTCATGTTGGCGATGGCGGCCTACAGCGAGATGTGTCACTATTACGGTTTGCCCATCTTTTCCTTTGCCGGCTGCTCCGACGCCAAGATATTCGATCAGCAAGCTGCGGCCGAGGGCGCGCTTTCGATGTTGCTCACTGCCCTGGGCGGCGGCAACCTGGTCCACGACGTCGGCTACGTCGAGTCGGGGCTGGCGGCCTCTTACGAGATGCTGGTCAGCATGGACGAGATCGCCGGTCTGGTCAAGCGTTTCTTGCAGGGGGTAGAGATCACGGAGGAGACTCTGGCCCTAGAGGTGATTGACCGGGTTGGCCCCGGCGGCCACTATGTGAACCAAGATCACACCCGTCAGCACTTTCGTAAGAACTGGTTCCCCAAGCTGCTCGACCGGACGACGCGGATGAGCTGGGAGAAGGGCGGTCAACTCACCCTGGGCGACCGGGCGGCAGCGCGGGTGCGAGAGATCCTGGAGCATCACGAGCCAAAGCCGCTGGACGAGGCCGCAGTCGCCGAACTGGAGACTATCATCCAAAGAGCCGAGAAGCGTGGATCGTAAACAAGACGACGAGCTATGTAGGAGGAGCAATTGTCAAAAGCCAAGATCACTGCCGGGATATGCGGCTTCACGGCGACTGTAGAAGCCAAGATGGAAGGCTCGCGCTGTGTGATTTCGATTGGAAGCGACTGTGACGCTATCCAGCGTTTGGCTGAAGAATTGACCGAGGTAGAACCTTTCCACGAGATCTCTTTCCGGCGCGGGACGCCCCGCACCCTGGAATTGGGGGCCAAGCATTGCCATCACGCGGCCTGTCCCGTGCCGGTCGGTATCATCAAGGCGATTGAGGTAGAGGCGGGGCTGGCACTGCCGGCCGACGTTGCCATCGAGCCCTCCAAGTCATGAACGATTTGGAAACATTCATCGCCGACTTTGTGCGGCGACGAGTGGCCGAGGCGGAAACCGAGACCCGCTACCGGCGACCGCTGGTGGGTTTCGCCGGCGCCGCCGACCCGCGCTTTCCCCAACTGCGGGAGCTTGTCGGGCCGGCCCATCTACTGCCCACCGACTTGTTGCCCACGGCTCGGTCGGTCGTTGCTTTCTTTCTCCCTTTCGCCAAAGAAGTCGTGAGGGCCAACCGGGCGGAGCCGCGTCAGGTAGCCCGCGAGTGGGCCGTGGCCTACGTCGAGACCAACGCGCTTATCAACCAGACTGCCGAGCGGCTCATCGCCGCCCTGGCCGAGCGAGGGGTGAGGGCCGTGGCGGAGCCATCCACGCATAACTGGGACCCGGTCACTCTCGTCAGTTGGTGGTCGCACAAAAGCGTGGCGGCCATTGCCGGGCTGGGCAGCTTTGGGCTGCACCACATGCTGATCACCGATGCCGGCTGCGCCGGGCGGTTCGGCAGTCTGGTGGTGGACGCGGCGCTGGAACCGACATTGGCACCTACCGATACCGTCCACGAGCGCTGCCGTTACTTTGACGACGGCAGTTGCCTCGTGTGTGTGGAGCGTTGCCCCGTGGGCGCGCTGACGGCAGTTCCAAAGGAACTGCTTGGCGCTTTGGCTTTTCCAAAGCGCACCGAATCTGGGCTGGACAAGCAGCGCTGCTACGAATGGCTGTTGCAGGTGGCCGAACAGTTCCCAGAGGTAGGGTTGACCGACGCTTGCGGCAAGTGCGCCATCGGACCTTGCGCTTACAAACCAGGAGGATAAAAAATGCTTATTCGCGATCAAATGACGCCCAACCCCGTCTGTGGACACCCCACTATGCCGCTGGCGGAAGCGCAGGCGTTGATGCAGGAAAAGACCATCCGCCATCTGCCCATCCTGGATGACGGCGGGAAGCTGGTGGGACTGGTCACGCGCCGGGCGCTGGCGCAGGCGCTCCCCGATGACCTGAGCCAGTTCGGGCCATTCGTGATCAATTATACCCTGGCCAAGCTCCAGACTCAAAACATCATGGTCAGGGACGTGGTCACCGTTGACCCGGATACTACCATCGAGGAAGCGGCCCGCGTCATGGCCGACGAAAACATCGGCTGCCTGCCAGTCTTGGAGAACGAAAGCCTGGTGGGCATCATCACCGAAAGCGACCTGTTCAACATCATGGTGAACCTGCTGGGCGCTCGCCGCCCTGGCGTGCGTATGACCGTCTTGCAGCCAGACCGGGCCGGCGAGGTGGCGCGCCTGACCAGGGCAATTGATGAAAAAGGGGGCTACATCTCGGTGTTTGTGACTTATCCCACGGCGGATCCGAGCACCTGGGCCTCTGTGGTCAAAGTCGCCGATGTCCCGGCAGAGGTGCTGGCAGAGACGGTCGGCAACGTGCCGGATGCCAGTATTCAGGATATACGGAAAGTGTGAGGAGGTATTTTGGCGGTTAAGTTGACAGTCAGTTACGGAGACGACGTGCGGTCGGTCGTCGTGGAAGAGAACAGTTTGCGCGGATTGTCCCAATCCGTCGGCGACTGCATCGTCGCCACCGGCCTGCCACTCGAACAGCCCTGCGCCGGTCGCGGCACGTGTGGCAAGTGCAAGGTTTTGGTCGAGGGGGCGTTGACCGAGCTCGATGAGATAGAGCAGAAACAGCTCACCTCCGCCGAGATATCGGCCGGCTACCGTCTGGCCTGTCGCGCCCGTGTGCGCGGCGACGTCTCGGTCACGTTGGCCCCCATCGTCGTCTATTCCAACAAGATGTTCCGTGCTTGTGACGACTACAAACAGGAGGGGACGCCGCTGGGGCTGGCCGTGGACCTGGGGAGCACCACCGTGGCCGCTTTCGTGACCACTTTGGATAAGGGGCGCGTCTGCGCCGGGGCTGCGGCCCTCAATCAACAGACTGTGTTCGGCGCCGACGTCATCTCGCGTCTGGCCGCGGCCCAACGGGGGGACGAGACTGCGGAGCGGATTTCGGCGCTGGCACTGGCCTCTATCGTGCAGGCGCTGGGTGCGCTCAAGCTCTCGCGCCGCGTCCAGGAGCGCATCCAAAAAGTGACCGTCGTCGGCAACTGCGCTATGCATCATTTGCTGTTGCGCTATCCGGTGGATTCGCTGGCCGGGTTGCCCTTTCAGCCGCACGGCAAGGGGGCGGTCCGCCAGACCGATAGTCTGTTTGGGAGCATCTTCCCACCCCAAGTAGAGGTCGCTCTGCCCCCTCTCATCGGTGGTTTCGTCGGCTCCGATGCCCTGGCCTGCCTGGCCTACTATGGTTTTGACCGTGCCCCAGGCCCGATGGCTGCCATTGACCTGGGCACCAACGGCGAGGTGATGGTCACCGATGGCCTGCCGTCCTCTGGCGGGACGGGCCGAATTCTGGTCGCCTCCACCGCTGCCGGGCCGGCCTTTGAGGGAGTGAACATCTCCTGCGGCACCCGCGCGGCGGACGGGGCCATCGTGGGGGTGCGAGCCAACGCGGAGGGGGGCGACTTTGAGTTGACCACCATCGGGGACCATCCGCCGGTGGGTCTGACCGGTTCGGGCCTGCTCGACCTGGTGTGCGAGCTGCGCCGCGCCGGCGTCATTGACCCCAGCGGCCGCATGGTTGTTGACCACCCCACCTTTGGTCCGCGTATCAGCCAAGACGAGGACGGCGTGCGCCGCCTGCTCATCACCGACAAAGGGGTTGATCTCAGTGAAGGTGAAGAAGGGGCCGAAATCTCTCTGTACCTGACACAGCGAGACGTGCGGGAACTGCAAAAGGCCAAGGCGGCCATTCGCGCCGCGATAGACATTCTGATGAACAACTTGGGGCTGGGACCTGGCGATCTGCAACGTATGATCCTCACGGGTTCCTTTGGCAGCCAGTTGAACGTCGAGGCGGTGGTGGGATTGGGGATGATCCCGGCTGTGGGTCTGGAGACTATCGAGACGTCGGCCAACGGCGCTGGATTTGGCGCGGCGCTCTTTCTGGACGACGACGAGTTTGCGCGGGGCGAGCGGATCGCGGCTATGGCCGAACAGGTAGACCTGGACCTGGACGCCGATTTCAACAGGCGCTACATCGAGGCTATGAGCCTGCCAGGGAAACGGCGAGAATGAGTGCGCCCGGTCGCTCGAATGTGAATGTGGCTGGCTTCCTGGCGGTGTTGGCAGCCGCCGCGCTGTGGGGGACTTCGGGCATTTTTGTCAGATTGATCGTAACCAGCAAGAATGTTTCCCCCTTTGCCCTGGCCTTTTGGCGCGATCTGTTCACCTTTATCGTGCTGCTGGTTGTGACGACCCTGCTGCGCCCGGCCTTTCTGCGCGTGCAGCGGCGCGACTTGCCCTGGCTGGTGGCCCTGGGCGCCAGCCTGGGCGGCTTTCACGTCATTTGGAACCTGGGTGTGTTGATCAACGGGGCAGCCGTGGCGACGGTACAGCAAGCGGCGATGCCGGCCATCGTCGCTGTCGCCGCCTGGATGATCTGGCGCGAACCGCTGACCTGGAACAAGATCCTGGCCATTATCCTGACCTTTGCCGGCACGGTGCTGGTAACGGGTCTGGGCGTTCTGGGCCAGTTTACAATTACCCTGCCAGGGTTGCTGGTGGGGCTGGCTATTCCATTCACCTACGCCTGCTGGAACCTGTTGGGCAAAAAGGTCCGCGAGCGGTGCAGTTCCGTCACCACCTGGGTCTATGCCTTTGGCTTTGGCGCAGTGGTGCTATTTCCCTTTCAGTTCTTTGCGCCGCAGCCCTGGCCTGTCTCCCCTGTCGTCTGGCTCTGGTTTGCAGGGCTGGTGAGCCTTTCTACGGCCATCCCCTTCCCGATCTATGCCTATGGGTTGGGGCGGTTGCCGGCGAGCGTTGCCACTATCCTGGCTATGACCGAAATCCCCATCGTCTCTGTCTATGCTTACTTTTTTCTGGGTGAGCGGATGTCGCCTGACCAGGTTTTGGGAGCTGTGTTGGTCGTCACCGGCGTGCTGCTGCTTTCTTGGCGTAAGAGGAGCAACCGTTGAACACTGGCACACAGACAGCCGTCGCTGAGAAGCCCCTCGCGCCTGGTTTCTGGAAAGGCGCTGGCAGCACGCGCAAGGGATACCTGTTGGTGCTGGGCGCCGCCTCTTGCTGGGCGACCTCTGGCGTCCTGTTCAAGACGATCGCGCTGAACTATGGTCCTGCGCCGCTTACCCTGGCCTTCTGGCGTTGCTTTCTAACCTTTAGTGTCCTGTTTGCGGTCTTGCTCCTGTTCCGTCGTGATCTATTACGGGTGGAACGCCAGGCTCTACCCCTGTTGACCGGCGCCGGTGTGCTCGGCGTGGCGCTGCTTCAGGTGTTGTGGGTCTATGCTGTGGAATTGGTCGGTGTGGCCCCGGCCCACATCCTCAACTATACCGCTCCCGCTTTCGTCGTTGTTTTCTCCTGGCTGCTGTGGCGGGAACCGATCACCTGGCGCAAAATAGCCGCGCTTGCCCTCACCTTTGGCGGCTGTATTCCGGTGGCGCGGGCCTATGACTTTTCCCAGGTGAGGCTGAACTGGATCGGTGTCTTGGCGGGGGTGGGCACGGGGGTCGCCTGGGGACTTTACGCCGTTTTTGGCAAGATACTTCTTCGCCGTCACCACTCCTGGACCTTGATGACCTATACCTTTGGAATAGCCGCGCTTGCCTTGCTGTTGCCTTTCCCACTTCGCACTCTCGCTTTTCCCCTGTCACGACCCTGGCATCTTTGGATCTGGCTCTGGTTGCTGGCCCTGTTGCCTGGTGTGGCGGGGTATGGCCTTTACACCTGGGGATTGGGGTATCTCTCGGCCAGCGCTGCGGCGATCACTGCCACCGCAGAGACACTCTTCGCCGCAATTCTGGCCGCGTTGCTCTTGGGCGACGTCCTGACTCCCTGGCAGGTGTTGGGGAGTGTGCTGATCATAGTCGGAGTGGTCATCCTCTCTACGAGGAAGCAAAGGACAGAGCCATAGGCGACCGGAGAGTAGCAATATGACGCACATGTGGTAGAATCCGGGAGGGCAGAGGAATGGGAAAGAAGAAACACGTCAAGAAAACCGTACCAATGCGCGTGCTAGAGCAAAAGGACATTCTCTACCAAGTGCATCAACACGTGCACAAACAGCACACGGCCGAAGGTGTGGCGGAGGATTTGGGTATCCCTGTAGCCCAGGTGCTCAAGGCGATGATCGTCCGGCGTTCAGACCGCCAGTTTGCGCTGGTGGTGGTGCCTGGCGACCGGCGTCTCAGCCTCAAAAAGGTCGGGGTGGCGCTGGATGACAAAGACGTGGCGCTGGCCGCGGAACGAGACGTTCAGCGAGTGACCGGCTTCCAGGTGGGAGCGGTCTCTGTGATGGGCTTTCGACGGGACGATGTGCTTACGTATGTTGATCAGACTGTGTTGGAGCTGGAGCAGGTAATCATCAGCTCGGGCCGTCCAGACGCCGGGCTGGCTCTCTCCCCCGACGGTCTGATGAGGGCTTTGGAGAGGGCTGAAGTGGGTGATTTCAGCGAAGAAGCATAAAGAGTGTGCGAATATCATAAGGGAGGAAACTGATGGAAACTATTCTCAAGAGTGCAAAAAAAAGCGTGGTGATCAGCCCTGAAAGGCCGACCGTGCTCATCGGTGAGCGGATCAACCCCACCGGCAGGAAACGCTTGGCCGCCGCCCTCGGCGAGGGCAACCTGGAGATCATTCGCCATGAAGCCGAGGTGCAGGTGGAAGCTGGCGCGGACGTGTTGGACGTCAACGTGGGGGCCGCCGGGGTGGACGAGGTGGACCTGTTGCCCAAGGCGGTGCGCATAGTGATGGAGACGGTGGACGCGCCGATCTGCATAGACAGCGCCGACATCGAAGCGCTACGAGCCGCGCTGGCCGTTCACAAGGAGTTGGCGCCGGAGGGCAAGCCGCTCATCAACTCTGTCAACGGCGAGGAGGAGCGGCTGGAAAAAGTGCTGCCCCTGGTGGCCGAGTACGGAGCGGCTGTCATCGGCCTGGCGATGGACGACGACGGGATTCCCGCCGAGTCTGCCAAGCGGTTGGCCGTTGCCCGCAAGATCGTCGAGCGAGCGGGAGCGTTGGGCATTCCTCCCGAGGACATACTAGTTGACTGCCTGGCCCTGACGGTGGGCGCCGACTCGCAGGCCGGCGTGGTATCTCTGGGAGCGATGCGCATGGTGCGCGAGGAACTGGGCGTCAATATGACGTTGGGCGCCAGCAACGTCTCCTTTGGTCTGCCGGAGCGAGAGGTGATCAACTGGGCCTTCCTGGCCATGGCTATCCAGAACGGCTTGAATTGCCCCATCGTGAACGTGGCCGAGGTGCGGCCGGCGATCCTGGCGGCCGACCTGCTCCTGGGGCGCGACGAGTACGCCATGCGCTACATCAAGGCCTACAAGAAGCGAAGCAAAAAATAAAAGGGTCAGGCCCTTTTGCTGCAGTGACAGAATATGACCATTGCTCTAGGTATTGATACTGGCGGAACGTACACCGACGCTGTTTTGGTGGAGCACGAGACTGGCGCGGTGCTGGCCGGGGCCAAAGCTCTGACTACCCGGCACGACTTGTCGGTTGGCATTGGGCAAGCCGTGGCAGCGGTCTTTGAGGGGCAGGATGTGTCCCCGGCTGAGGTGAGCCTGGTGGCCCTTTCGACCACCCTGGCCACCAACGCCATCGTCGAAGGGCAGGGCAGTCCGATCTGCCTGTTGCTCATCGGCTACGATCAAGAGTTGCTCCGCCAATATGACTTTGAGCGCGAACTGGTCACCCCCAACGTGGTCTACCTGGGCGGCGGACACGACGGGGCCGGCGACGAGGTCGAGCCCCTGGACGAACGTGCTGTTCGGGAAGTCATCCTGGCCTGGCGAGATCAGGTCGAAGCCTTTGCGGTCTCGGGCTATTTTGGCGTCCGCAACCCGGCTCACGAGCTGCGCGTGCGCGTGCTGGTGGAGGATCTGGCCGGCATGCCGGTCGCCTGCGGTCACGAATTGACCACCCGGCTCAACTCTGTGCGACGAGCGACGACGGTGGCCCTGAACGCCCGGCTGATTCCGTTGTTGCGGGAGTTGATCTTTACCGTCCGCCAGACCCTCCAGGAGGCGGGTATCACTGCTCCGTTGATGGTCGTCAAGGGAGACGGTTCGCTCGTGCGGGCCGAGTGGGCCATGCAGCGCCCAATCGAGACAATTCTGTCGGGGCCGGCGGCCAGCGTGGTCGGCGCGTGGCATCTGGCAGGGCAGCGCGACGTGTGGGCGGTGGACGTAGGCGGTACGACGACCGACATCGCGATGCTAAAGGGTGGGCGCCCCCGGATAAACCCCGAGGGCGCCCAGGTCGGCCGGTGGCGTACTATGGTACAAGCCGTGGATGTTCACACCGTGGGACTGGGAGGCGACAGCCAGGTGCGGCTGAACGGCGATCACACGGCCAAATCCGGGTGGCTTTCGATCGGCCCCCGGCGGGTGATACCGCTGTGCCTGCTGGCCAGCCAGTATCCTCAGGTCTTGGACAAGTTACAGCGTCAAGTGGCCGATGAGCGGGAGCGGAGGGGTGATCTCGCCGGACGATTCGTGCTGGCGCAGCGCCAGGCGAATCATGCGCTCTCGGATAGTGATCGGGAGTTGTTGAGCTATCTCAACGCCGGTCCGGAATCGCTGACCGTGCTGACATACAGGCTCCGCTCAGACAAGGGCCGGTATGGCTTTCTGCTCGCGCGCCAGATCGAGAGCCTGACGGCGCGGCGGCTGGTGCTACAAGCCGGATTCACGCCCACCGACGCCCTGCACGTACTGGGACAATTCCGGCAATGGGACGTCGAAGCGGCCCGTTTTGGCGCTGAGCTGCTGGCGGCGCAAGTGGGCCTCTCGCCAGAAGCTCTGTGCGAGCAGGTGATCATTGGCGTGTCGAACCAGGTCGCGACGCAGTTGGTCAGCAAAGTGTTGAGTGACGAGGTCACTCTCCCCGATTGGGAGCAAGAGCCGACGGCAGCGGCGCTATTGACCCGCGCCCTGAACGGTTCCCCAGAATCGAGCCTGGATTGTCGGTTGACCTTGAAGCAGCCCATCGTCGCCATCGGAGCGCCGGTCGAGGCATATGTGCCCCGCGCCGCCCGGCAATTACAGACCGAGTTGATCATACCCGATCACGCCGAGGTGGCGAACGCCCTGGGCGCTGTGGCCGGTGGGGTGGTACAGCAAACGCGCGTGCTGATCCAACCCTTGGAGGGGGAACGTACCTACTTCCGCGCACACCTGCCCGATGGCGTGTATGACTTTGACACGCTGCCGGAAAGCGTGGCGTATGCCCAAAGGGTCGTACCAGGTCAACTGGAGGCTTTGACCCGCCGGGCAGGTGCCGACCAGGTCGAGGTGCAGATGGTGCGCAAGGATCACACCGCGCCGGTCAAAGGTGGATGGGGTCAGCACATTTACCTGCACACGGAACTGACCTTTACGGCTGCGGGACGGCCCAGCCTGGCACTGAGGACGTAGTAGGGCAATCGCCTTTATAAATTTTCGAGTGCTAGACCTCCGAGGTTTACGGAATAATGTCTCTCTGAGCGTGCTCTGTGCGTATGAAACGCGTCTTTGAGACGAATGTACGGCCAAAACCTCGGAGGTCTGGATAAAAGCGATTGCCCTAGGACGTAGTAGGCGCTGGTTCCTTTCAGGCGTGACTGCTCAACTGCGCCCGCCGGAGCTGGGGATCCGGCGGGAGGACGGCTCATATAGATGCCAGTTTATGGCCTAGGGCCGTTGGAAATTGCAGCCCCTGGCCTGGTTTTGGCGGTTCAGGTTGAGCGGCCAGTAGTTACCTTCAGGCTCCAAACTTGGCGAGCCTGCCGGCGTAGGCCATTGCCAGGGGCAGCAAGTCTGTGTGATGGATGTGTCCCAGCCCTCCGGCCATACAGGGCCGCTCTCCGAATTTCTCCACGCCGTCGCGCCGGACGTGGACCGAAGAGATGAGCACCGGCAGTTCGTGCCAACTGTGCGCCTTCCATACCGCTGGTGTCGAGTGGTCGCCCGTGACGATCACCACGTCTGGCTCCAGGGCCAGTATGCTTGGCAGTACGGAGTCTAGGTGCTCTATCACTTTGGCTTTGCCCTCAAAGTCTCCATCCTCTCCCCGGCTGTCGGTCTTTTTGACGTGGAAGAAAAAAAAGTCATAGTCAGCCCAGTGAGCCTCGAGGGTCTCGACCTCGCTCTCGATGGTCTCGCCGGTGGGCAGCACGTCCATTCCGGCCAATTTGGCTACGCCTCGATACATCGGGTAAGTGGCGATGGCTCCGCAGCGCAGTGTGTAGACGTCGGGCATCAGGGGCAATCCCGGATCCTTGGCGATGCCGCGCAGGTTGCATCCATTGGCCGGGTGCTCGTCCGCCAATAGTTCCCGCGCTTGGGACAGCCATTGATTGAGCAGTTTCGCTGTGGGGGCTGCTTCAGGCCGCAGCGGCTCGATCGGCAGTGGAGGCACGCCCACTTGCTGAGGGTCGGTCTCGGTCAGGCCGTCGTACAGCTCTTTCCCCCGCAGCACTAGTACGAAGCGATATTCTTTGACCGGCTCGACGAATATCTCGTCCACACCCGGCAATCGAATCTGGCGCAGCTTTTCGCACAATCGGGCGCCGACTTGCGTGGGTATGCGGCCTGCGCGCCGGTCGGTGATCAGCCCCTGGGAGTCGAGTGTGCAAAAGTTGCCGCGCGCCGCCAGGTCGTCGGGGTGCAGGTCAAAGCCGATGCCCAGCGCCTCCAGTACTCCGCGCCCGATTTCGTGCTGTAGCGGGTCGTAGCCAAAGAGCGATAAGTGACCAGGGCCACTGCCCGGAGTGATGCCCGGCGCGACGGGCGTGCTCATCCCGCAGATGGAGCGCGCGGCCAGAGCGTCGAGGTTGGGAGTGTGGGCGGCTTCTAGTTCTGTGGGCCCAACTGGTTCCAGCGGCAGCCCTCCGAGGCCATCCAGCACCAACAAGAGTATCTTGGTCTCTCCTTCGATTGCCAGTTCCTGCATCAAATCCAGATCAGCCATCGTTGTCCCTTCCAGAAGGAAAAAGTAGACAAGGGCAACCACCTGCTTTGTCTACTGTCCCTACCGAATCGCCATTTGAGTTTGCTTATCAAAGACGTGCATACGATCCATATTCAAGGCAACCGGTATAGTGTTGCCCACCCGTGCGCTCGTGCGCGGGTCGAAGCGGCCGAGAAGTTCACTGTGCTCCGTCACCAGGTAGACCACCACCTCGTTCCCCATCAACTCGGTGACATCCACCGTGGCCTCCAACATGGCCTTACTGATCCCCGGAGGGGCGTATTCGGGGTCGTGGGTGTCTTCAGGGCGGACGCCAAAGATGACTTCCTTGCCGAGGTGCTGTCGGAATGTGTTGGCCTTGTCTTCGGGGATTTGGAGATCAAAGTCCTTGCAGTCCGCGATTATCTTGCCATCTCGCTCCACCAACCGGGCTTCTAAAAAGTTCATGGCCGGGCTGCCGATAAAGCCGGCCACAAAGAGGTTGACGGGGCTGTCGTAGAGATTTTGAGGGGTGTCTATCTGCTGCAATATCCCATCGTTCATCACGGCGATGCGGGTTCCCATCGTCATAGCCTCGACCTGGTCGTGAGTCACGTAGATGAAGGTCGTTTCCAGCCGCTGGTGGAGCTTGCTGATCTCGGCGCGGGCTTGCACGCGCAGCTTGGCGTCCAGGTTGGAGAGCGGCTCGTCCATCAAAAAGACATAAGGCTCGCGGACGATGGCGCGGCCTACCGCCACTCGCTGCCGCTGCCCGCCAGATAGTTGCTTCGGCTTCCGGTCCAGCAGATTCCCGATGCCCAGGATATCGGCGGCCTCACGGACGCGCCGTTCTATTTCCTGCTTGGGCGTCTTGCGCAGTTTGAGGCTAAAGGCCATGTTGTCGTAGACCGACATGTGGGGGTACAGCGCGTAGGATTGGAAAACCATCGCAATGTCCCTATCCTTAGGGGGTACGTCGTTGACTACCCGGTCGCCGATGTAGATCTTGCCCTCGGTGATCTCTTCCAGGCCGGCCAGCAGGCGCAGGGAAGTGGTCTTGCCGCAGCCGGAGGGGCCAACAAAGACCAGGAATTCCTTATCGGGAATTTGGATGTCGAGGTCGTTGACCGCGACTACTTCACCGAATCTTTTGGTCACGTGATCGTACGTTACACTTGCCATTTGACTATACTCCTTTTCGATTGAATCTGGATTCTTGCTTTCACGATTATGCCAGAACGACTCTCACGCCGGACTCGCTCAAGTCCCACAAAGGGTGTGAGGTAGCCTCCCGCGCCGTGACGACGATGTCTGCATCGGATGCAGGCGCGATGTACGCGGCCGCCACCTGGCCCACTCGCTCGGGCGATACCAGGACGATGATCTGAGAACCGATCTCTAGCAATAGCTGTGCTATCTCTGCTTGCGGGAGGCTGTCGTCGGTCAGACCATCCACGGCGCTGACGCCGTCCAATTCCAGAATGACGCGGTCGGCCCGCAGGCTGGAAAGCGCCGAGCGCGCCAATTGCCCCACCAGGCCCACGTCGCGCCCTTCGGCTTGCCCCCCTGTGACGATCAGTGTGTGCGGCGTGTTGGCGGCGACCCAGTGGGCCACTTTTAGCCCGTTGGTGACGATGGTGAGCGGCGAGTGTCCGGTCGAGCAGCGCGCTACCTCGAACGGGAGCCGCCCAGGGCCGAGGAAAACGGTTTCACCAGTGCTGATCATCTCGGCCACGGCCTGCCCAATGCGCGTCTCCCAAGTTGCGGCGAGGGCGCCGAGGCTCTCCGGCGCGGTTCTTTCGATGGCCACGGCCCCGCCGTGCACGCGGTGCACTTGGCCCTGCTCTGCTAATTTTTCCAGATCGCGCCGGATGGTCGCGGCGTTCACGTCGAACTGGCGCGCCAGGTCCGCAACACGAACGTCGCCGTTTTGCGCTACTCTCCTGGCAATGGCGGCGCGCCTGGCTGCGGTCAGCTTGGGTGCAGAACGTCGTTTCATATGTCCTATTTTATCACATTGTGCGCGATTTGTCAATGTTTTTGTGCGCGATTCAGAGAGTAATTGCGCGTATTTGCGCGAAGATGAGTTTTGGTTGCCGCGCCAGGAGTTGGTGAAGAGTGGAAAGTGGTTCTTGGTAACTGCCTAACGGAGCTGCGCCTCAAACCGACGAGTAAAATGGGACACGGATCAACACGGGCTGCGCACACGGATTTTGTCGCTTCGCTTACACTCCGTGTTTGCCGTGTGCATCCGTGTTCAAAATCTCGTCTGTGCCGATCAGATTGTCGCACAACCTGCTGTTTTGTGGTATAATTGCACACAAGATTGTTCTTGGGGAAGTAGTGATAGGCCCCAATTGCCATTTTCCCAAATGTAAGCTACTATGCCGTCAAAGCAGGGCTTACTGGTAAGGCAGCGCCCATGCCCAATTGCCGAAACTGTCCCCACAAAACGCGCACCCGCTGTATTGAAGAAAGCGCCACCTCCGATAGCGTCAAGCTGATGATGCACCGTGCCTTTGAATCGGGGACGGACACCGAGGAGTTGTGGGGGTTGTTACAGGCAGATTGTTTGATTGAGCGTATGGAGCGAAGGTCGCGAACGCCCCGCCCATCGGCTCTGCAACGACGTCTGAAAGGCAAAGCGGCGCAGCTTCAACCGAGCGAGGTTGCCGAACAGGTCGAAAAGGTCACCCCTTTTCCCTTCCCGGCGACATCTGAGATCATTCACGAACCGGCGAGGGAACTACCCTCTCCTATTCCAACACGAGCACGAGAAAAAAGAAAGGCAGCTTCCCTCCGCCGCTACTGCCTCGTCTTGCAGGGTGGTCAACACCGGATCGCCCTGCCAGCGAGCGGGTCACTCGTATTCGGTCGCTTTGACCCGACGATCAAGGCAAACCCTGACGTAGACCTGAGCTACGATGACAGGGAGCACCACGTCATTTCCCGCCGCCACGCCCGCGTCACCGGTCGCGGTGGCGGGCACGAGATCGAAGATCTGGGCAGCACCAACGGAACGCGGGTCAATGGGAACAGGCTCAAGATCGGCCAAAGAGTACCAATAAGACCAGGCTATCTGGTTGCGATGGGTTACTGCCAATTTATCTATGTTCCCATACCAGAGGTGGAAATCTCACCGGATGGCTCGCCCCCCCGGGCCTACCTCAGAGTAGCGTTCACCGGGCGACGGTTCCCCCTGCCCACGTGGGGCGAGGGGGTGATTGGCCGGAGAGACGAGATAGTGGGCTTGATTCCCGACATTGACTTGAGCGAAGAGCGAGAGGCCGCCCACGCCGTAGCCCGCCGCCACGTCAAGATCACCGTCCGCAACGGACGTCACTACGTGGAGGACCTGGGCAGCACCACGGGCACCAAGCTAAACGGCGTGCAACTCGAAATCGGCAAGTTGGGCCTGCTGAGTCCGGGCGATCATCTCTGGCTGGGAGGATGCGTGCTGACCTATGACATAGAACGAGATCCCGCAGATGCTACTCGTATCTTGCCAGATACGTAGAAAATTCGTCTCTTCTCAAAAAGTTGGGGGAAAAGGGCGGAATGCCATTCCGCCTTACATTACCCCGGTTTATTGAGATGATACGAAAATTCCACCGGTGCAATTAGCCCAGGAGGCTCCGTACTATCGCGCCATTTTCACCGTTGAGATCGCAGAGGACGCCGAGAAAATCAAAAGACTCTCTGCGCTCTCGGCGTGCTCTGCGGTGAATTAGAATCTAACTGCACAGGTCGAGAAAATTCACTCCATCAACGGCAGCGACTGTACAAAGCGCCAAAGCGAGGTTGAGTAATGTCCAAAAAGCAAGTGAAAACCAAAGAGCCAGCCAAGACCATCACTTGGGAAAAAGATGGTAAGGAAATGGTCTACGTCCCGGCCGGTGAATTTTTGATGGGCAGCGACGAAAGCCAGGACAACGAAAGTCCGGTTCATACGGTTTTTGTGGATGCATTCTACATAGACCGCTATCCGGTAACCAACGAAGAGTACAAGCGCTTTGTGGACGATGCCGGACATGCGGTGCCGTGTTACGACGTAGAATGGGCCAACCCAGAAGGTTACAACTGGGACCCAGAAAAGCGGACGCCGCCGGAGGGTAAGGAAAAACATCCAGTAGTGCTCGTCCGCTGGGAGGACGCGCTGGCCTACTCTGCCTGGGCCGGCAAGCGGTTGCCCACGGAAGCGGAATGGGAACGTGCTGCGCGCGGCACCGACGGTCGCCGCTGGCCGTGGGGAGACGAATTTGTCGAAGGGCGTTGCAATACCAAAGAGAGCGGAGCCAACGGCACGGTTCCCGTAGGCCAATACTCTCCCCAGGGGGACAGCCCGGATGGGGTTGGCGATATGGTGGGCAACGTGTGGGAGTATACCAGCAGCTTGTTCCGTGCCTATCCCTACGACGCCAACGACGGACGGGAGAGCCAGGAGGCCGAAGGCTGGCGCGTCTTGCGTGGCGGATCTTGGGTGAACGATCTGGACCGGGCGCGCTGTACCGCCCGGCTCGATGGAGACTTTTTGTTCTTTACCAACCTCGGATTCCGTTGTGTAGTTTCGGCCGCAGAAGCAGAGAAATCATAGCCGTCTTCCCAGACACGCTCTAATGCTTGACAGGCAAGTTTCATTCGGTTAGAATACCGTCGTCGTGCCCCAGTAGCTCAATTGGACAGAGCCCCGGACTTCTAATCCGGTTGTTGCAGGTTCAAGTCCTGCCTGGGGTATTCCTGGTATATGGGGCGTTGAAGGAGGGCGATGGGTGAAGAGGGCGGGGGGGCGTATCCAAGATGAGACAATGAGCGCGCCTGTACTCGTTACTGGCGCGACCGGCTTTCTGGGGCGCACACTGTGCCCCTATCTCGTTGGGCGTGGATATCGCCTGCGGGCGCTAGTGCGTACTTCCAGTGACTGGGAGTTCCTGCCCCCTCTGGGAATAGAGTTAGCTTGGGGGGATGTCCGTGACACCGAGGCCGTCCACGCGGCCGCTGAAGGATGCCGGATGGTGGTACACGCCGCCGGCAAGTTCCGCTTCTGGGGACGGCGCACGGACTTTTTCTCCATCAATCTGGATGGGACGCGAAACATATTGGAAGCCGCGCGACAGGTTGGCGTCGAGCGGCTTGTCTTTATATCCACCATTGCCGTCATTGGCGCGCCTCGCGCCCAAACGGTGATAGACGAGACGTACCCTCCCACTCCTTGGGACGCCTATCAGCGCAGCAAGCTCGCGGCCGAGCGGCTGGCACTGCATTATTACCACGAGTACGGATTGCCAGCCATCGTACTGCGCCCTGGCGCGTTCTATGGGCCTGGCAGTCGCTACGCTTTCAACCGCCTGTTCTTCGAGGATCCACTCAAAGGCCTCCCTGTGCAAGTGCATGATGGGCGGCGTATTACCTTCCCCGTCTACATCCAGGACGTGGCTCAGGCCATTGACCTGGCGCTCAGACGAGGGCGGCTGGGTGAAATATACAATATCTGTGCCCCCAGTCTGAGCCATCGTGAGGTCAACTGTACAGTGGATCAACTGCTGGGCTACCGCATCCGGCGACCTAACGTGCCTTCCTGGGCCATGTTGGCTCTGGCGCGAGCGTGGACGTGGCTCTCGCGTTACACCGGTCGGGAGCCTTACTACCCCCTCAACCTGGCTCTCTACGTCTTTTACGATTGGAAAACATCCAGTGAGAAAGCCCAACGCGAATTGGGGTTCGTCCCCACGCCGTTTAAAGTGGGCGCGCGAGCGACGTTGGCCTGGTATCGAGAGATGGGCGTAGGGCCAACCAATGTGCTGACCAGGTTGGCGGCGCGCGTAACCCGGAGGAAACTATGAAGGTCGTCACCGTAGACCAAATGCGTTGCATCGAGGCCGCTGCGGATGCGGCGGGCCATACTTACGCAGCGATGATGGAACAGGCTGGTCGTGCAGTGGCCGGGGCTATCACCGCGCGACGAGAGGTGCGAGACCGGCTGGCGCTCGTCTTGGTGGGGCCGGGCAACAATGGCGGTGATGGCCTGGTGACCGCGCGCTACCTGGTTGAGGCCGGCGCGCGCCCCGTATGTTACCTGCTCAAGCCCCGCGACCCCGCCCAGGACGAAAATCTCCGCCTGGCGCAAGAGCGGGGACTGACCGTCGTGCTGGCCGGGGAGGATGGAGAGAGGCGCAAACTCCTCTACCTGGCGCGCGAGGCTGACGTGGTGGTGGATGCCTTCCTGGGCACCGGGGCCCGGCTTCCCTTGCGGGGCGCTCTGCCCGAGATACTCGCACTGGTTGCGCGAGTGCTGGCGGCGCGCCGGTCAGCCCCTCGTGCATCTCTGATCCCGCTGACCGCTGCACCTGCTCCCGCAGATTGTGACTGTCCATTCGTGGTAGCCGTGGACGGACCTAGTGGACTGGACTATGACGGCGGCGCGCTGGACCAAGCCGCGCTGTCCGCCGATCTTACCGTGACCTTTGCCTATCCCAAGCCGGGCCACTTTCGCTTCCCTGGCGCCGCCTCCCTGGGAGAACTGGTCGTCGCCGACATTGGCACCGAACCCGCTCTGGCGGCCGATGTGCCGCTGGAGGTCGTCACGCCGGAGATGGTGCGAGAATGGCTCCCGCCGCGTCCGCCGGACGCCCACAAGGGCGTCTTTGGCAAAGCGTTGGTCGTGGCCGGATCGGTCAACTACACCGGCGCGGCCTACCTGGCAGGCGCAGCGGCGACCCGGGCCGGAGCCGGCCTGGTGACGATGGCGTTGCCATCCGCCATTCACGCTGCCGTCGCGGCCCGCTTGGCCGAGGCGACCTACCTCCTGCTGCCTCACGAGCTGGGCGTCATCTCATCTAGCGCCGCCCGCGTGGTGGCCGAGCGGATGGGAGAATACGACGCGCTATTGCTGGGGCCGGGCCTGGGGCGCGAACGGGAGACGGCGGCTTTCGTCGAATCGCTGCTGGGCGGCGCGGGCGGGCGACGGCGCCTCGGTTTTGCGGGCAGCGAGGAGAGCGAGCCCCTGCCATTCTTACTCCCTCCCTTGGTGGTGGACGCCGATGGATTGAACATCCTGGCCCGGCTGGAGGGTTGGTCAGAGCGGTTGCCGCCTGAGAGCATTCTGACCCCACATCCTGGAGAGATGGCGCGGTTGATGGGATGCTCCGTCGGCGACGTGCAGGCTGACCGGGTGGCGGTAGCGCAGTCGCAGGCCGCTGCCTGGGGGCACGTGATCGTGCTCAAGGGTGCATACACCGTCGTTGCTGCGCCCGATGGCCGAGCGGCAATCGAACCCTTCGCCAACCCTGGTTTGGCTACGGCGGGCAGCGGTGACGTTTTAGCCGGGGCGATTGTGGCGCTGCGAGCGCAGGGGTTGGGCGCGTTCGAGGCGGCAGCGAGCGGTGCTTACTTGCACGGGCTGGCCGGGGAACTGGCGCGGTGTGAAGTGGGAGCCGCGGGAATGGTCGCTGGAGACGTACTGACCCTTTTGCCACGAGCATGGCAAGAAACCAGGTTTCTCTGCAAGTGACAAAAACCTGGTTTCTTCTTGTTCGTCGGTGTTCGCCGTGTTTTTATGCAGCCTCGGCCGCTTGGGGGGCTGCTTTCTTATCCTTGCCGGTAGCGACGGCAGCGGCTTTCTTTGTCGCCTCAACCGCCTCCGCCAGTTGTTTTTGGCCTTCCTCTAGAACAACCTTGCTCTGGAGTTGGAGTTCTTCGGTGCGGCGTTTGATGTCGGCAGCCACGGCCTCGGCCTTGGCTCGCGCTTCGGTCAGAGTGTCCTCGGCCTTGCCTTGCAGTTCGACGCCTTTCTGTCTAATTTGCTCGCGGGTTTCCTCACCCGATTGTGGGGCCAGGAGGAGGGCGGCCGCTGCTCCTACCAGCCCACCTACCAGGAATCCGGCGAAAAAGGCCCCGATCTCACTACCACTGTTGTTGCTCATTGATTTACCTCCCTTGATCTATTAGCTGTTCTACTCTTCATTTTCACGACGCACGCTCTCGCGCAATCCACCGATCTCGCGCACGATGCGCTGTAACCCAGACAAGTAGCCCGACCACTTTATCACCGGCGAGACGACGTTGTGGCTGACGAACTGGGTCGTCCCGCGCACGGTCGCCAGTGTCTCGTTGGCCGCTTCCAGCATCGGCCCGATCTCGTCTCGCAACAGCACGACCAGTGATTGCACTTGCAGCATCAGGATGATCAGCAGCAGGCCAATGATCAACGTCTCGAACGCGACAAAGATGATGGCCGCGTCTCGCAGCAACCCCACCACGACCGAGCCTGGGCTGGGGGGAGCGCCGGTGTACGCGGCCTGGTATGCGTCCATCGAAAGGAACACCAGCAGCGCGATCAACCCCAGCAGCAACAGGCCGGCTACGACCAGGCCGGTTATCAGGATCCTCCGCGCCCGTAACTCTGCGGACGATGGTTCGGCGGGCGGCTCGACCGTTGCCGATGGTTCCAATTCGGGCGACTCTTCTGCGGTCACGGAGGATTGGGCTTCCATAATGGGTCTATTATAGCATAGATTCTCGGGCCTTACAAATCCTCACTTGAAATGTTACCGGATTCTCATTTGAGAATCCGGGGAGGCCACAGGTCTCCCCATTGTAACTGCTCAAGCTATAGACCTCGGAGGTCTGGGTCGGGCTGAGCAGTTACTCCCCGTTTTCTTTTGTGTGACCAGAGATTAGCTTGACGGCCTACTACTTCGTGGTACACTTTTGGGCGTCACGAGGAGGGACAAATGTCAAGCGAAAAATCAGGTAAAACCATTGCCCTGGTTGCGCACGACGGCAAGAAAGCGGATATGGTCGCTTTTGCCACGTTCAACCGGGAAAAACTGGCGCAATTCAACCTCATTGCCACAGGTACGACCGGAAACCTGTTGGTAGAAAAGGTAGGGCTTGAAGTCGAGCGTTTGCTTTCCGGCCCGTTGGGGGGTGACGCTCAGATCGCTGCCCGCGTGGCTCAGGGCGGAGTGGATGCCGTGTTCTTTTTAGTGGACCCGCTCGACAAGCACCCTCACGACCCTGATATTCAGACTTTGCTGCGCGCCTGTAACGTCCACAATGTTCCCATCGCCACCAACGTAGCCACGGCTGACTTGATCATCTCTGAGGATGCTTTGTGAGCCAACCTGTCGGGACATCCCTCTCCAACAACTACCGTTGGAACTTTGGCGCCTTTCTGGTGGACTATGCCTTTTTTGGGTTGGCGTTTACCTTTGTGGATGTTAGCACAGTGATGCCCGCTTTCGTCGGCCAGTTGACTAACTCGGCTCCCATCATCGGGCTCGTCGGCACGGTTTTCAATGGCGGCTGGCTACTGCCCCAGTTGGCTGCTGCCCGTTACATCAACGACAAGCCGCGCAAGAAACCGTATTTGCTCGCTGGGCTGGGTGGGCGGATCTTTTTTGGGGTGATAGCGGCCGCGCTGTGGGCCGGGCTGCCCCGCCGTCCCACGCCGATGCTGGTCTTGTTCTTCACCTGCCTCGGCCTCTTTGCCGTCGCCGATGGCTTTACCAGTGTGTCCTGGTTCGACATTCTGGCGCGCGCCATCCCGCTCAAGCAGCGTGGGCGGCTGATGGGGACGGCTCAATTCATCATAGGGGCCGCGGGCATCGGAGTTGGGGTATTGGTGAGCGTGATTCTGGCCCGTTGCACTTTTCCTGACAACTATGCCTGGCTCTTTACGCTGGCGAGTGTGGCGCTCGTCCCATCGGCGTTAGCTCTGATCTTTTTGCGAGAACCCCAGCCCGACGACGCCGGTCGGAATGCGGACGGTCGGGAAAAAGATGGCTGGTGGAAACTCCTGGTCACCGACCCGGTCTTTCGCCGCTTGATGATCTGCCACGTGCTGGTGGGCATGATAGGGTTGGCGAACTCGTTCTACGTGGTGCATGCCGCCGACGTGCTGCGCCTTCCCCAGAGCGTCATCGGCAACTTTGTGGCTGCTCAGACCCTGGCTCGTATCGTTGCCAGTATCGTGCTCGGCTGGGTCAGCGAGCGCTGGGGGCCGCGCTACGTGATCCGCATCGGCGGCGCGGCGGCCGTGGCTGGCCCGCTCTTTGCGCTGTTCGTTCACCTGGTGGGTGGTGGCTCGCTGGCCTGGGCTTACCCTTTCGTCTACGTGACGCTGGGGATCGTGAACAATTCCTGGATGTTGGGTTTTTTCAACTACTTGCTAGAGATCGCGCCGGACGGTATGCGCCCGGCCTACGTCGGCCTGGGCAACACCATCATGGGCGCTTTGACCCTGGCACCGATGGCGGGCGGGTGGCTGCTGGAAGCAACTTCCTATAGCGTGCTATTCGGCCTGACGGCGGCGATCGTGGCGCTTGGGTTCCTGTTCACGCTACGACTGAAACCCGCCTGGCGTGGGGGGTAGTCATGCGGGACGGGCGCAGCACTGACGACCAGGGTCGAGCGCGAACCCTGTTCCTCGTCGGGATCGCGCTCCTCCTCGGTGGTGCGCTGTGGGCTTGGGGTGGGCGACTGTTCCTCTTTTTCTCCGATGCAGAGCGCGTGCGGGATTGGGTGGCCGGCTTTGGCTCCTGGGGGCCGTTGGTCAGCGTCGCGCTCAACGTGGTGCAGGTATTGCTGGCCCCGCTTCCGGGCCAGTTCGTGGGCTTGCTGAACGGCTACCTGTATGGCCTCTGGCCGGGCACGCTCTACAGCATGGTCGGATTGTTGCTGGGGACGGCGCTGGCGATGGGATTAGCTCGCCGCTTTGGGCGACCGCTGGTCGAGCGGCTGGTCAACCCGGAGCAACTGGCTCGCTGGGACCGGCTCGCCGGCCGCCGGGGGCCACTCTTCTTTTTCCTCGTTTTTCTGTTCCCCTTTGTCCCCGACGACGTGGCCTGCTTTCTGGTCGGCCTCAGCCCGCTTCCGCTCCTCTCTATGCTCGTGCTGGCCGCGTTAGGGCGGTTGCCGGGGGTGTTCGTCTCCTGCTGGCTGGGCGCGCGAGCGACGGAATTGCCCAGGTGGGCCTGGCTGCCGCTGGGCGGAGGCGCGGTCGCGCTGGCCTGGCTCTTTTGGCGCTGCCGGGCGTGGCTGGAGAGCCGGGCAGCAAGTTTGATTCGGCGGTTGTCGGGCCGCTCGTTGATGGTATACTGAGTAGTACGACAATGTTAGATTTGCTCGTAGTGCTGCACGAAACGCAGTGAA
>CAYMWP010000059.1:0-26086 GCA_964393895.1 uncultured Anaerolineales bacterium
GTGTATCTCTGCGTCTTCTCTGCCGGATGTTGTTTATCCGCTATCTCTGTGTAACGGTGCAACCTTTGCCTCAATGTTTTTTTGAAGAGCAGCGTAACCAAGAGAACGCGGCGGTGTTCTTACAGTGAGAAACCGTCGCTCTTCTTCTAACGGGATAAAATGGCAAATAACAAGAGCGAAGAAAGCGACGCGGCGCTCATCGCCCGGGCGAAAAAAGACCCAGAGGCATTCGGGCTTCTGTACGAGCGGTACGTTGACAGCATTTACAACTATATCTACTACCGCACCAGCAATCATCACGAGGCAGAAGACCTGACGGCGCGCACGTTCTACCGAGCGCTGAAACAGATCCCGCGCTACAAGGACCGGGGAGCGCCATATTCGGCATTTCTGTACCGCATTGCGCACAACCTGGTGGCAAATTGGTATCGAGACAATAGCCAGCGCCAGTTCATCTCCTTCGACGAACTGGTGGTCACAATGTTGAGACGGGAAGATCCTTCCATCATAGCCGAAGATAAAGCGCAGAAAAAAGATGACCGGGATATGCTGCTCCGAATGGTTCGCCGCCTACCACCAGACCGCCAGCAGCTACTGGTCCTCAAATTCGCAGAGCAAATGAGCAACGTCGAGATCGGACAAGTGATGGGGCGAACGGAGGGGGCGATCAAATCACTCTACCACCGCACATTGGTGGCGCTACGGGAGGAATTGGCCAAAGAAAGGGGCGAGGATCACGAGGAGAACAAACGATGAATGAAAAACGTGTGATCGAAGCGCTGTCAGCCCACGCCGATAACCTGATCGGTCACCAGAAGGGAAAAGAACAGATCAACTTGACCGTTGAGGAACACGGTCAACTGACCCCCTTGTTCCAACTCGCCGAGCAGCTACATCGGAATATGCCGCGCATACAACCCTCAGCGGACTTTGTGCGCAGCCTGGGGCAGGAACTGATGAAGCAAACCAGGCGACAGGTCGCGCTGAAGAGACGCTGGCGGCGGGTGATGGTGATCGGTGCGGCAACGCTGGGCTCCCTGGTATCTATTGCGTCGCTGGTGGGAGCAATCCTGTTCCTGGTAGCACGGCTACGCGCCAGAACCCAGACCCGAGCGCTCCAGACACAAACAGCTTGAGAAGAAACCAACCAGCGCGGCGAACAAAGCCCCCTGCCTCGACCGGGGGCTTTTTCATTTGCGCCGCCCCGGACGACGCGCGCGCTCCCGGTACCCCTCCAGACGGCGCTCCACAGCACCAAGTCGCTCTTCGAGTTCTTGCAACAACAACAAAAGTTGACCAATAGCCTGCTCGGCCGTCAACCGCTCCTGCTCCCAGGCCCGAATCACAGCATCTAAACCGTAGGTACCCATATCCCTGCTCCTTGCACACGCCGGCGTGTAAGACGACTGAAAAATTTGGGGAGCTAACGCTCCCCTTTGATATGGGTGTGTTTAAAATGAGTTAGGTGCGACGCACCTTGTTCAAGATTCGTCCGGTTTTATACGCGCGAAAATCGTCGTTTTTGATGCAAAAGTGCGTCGCACCTGGACGTTTCTAATGAAACACACCCCTTTGATATTCTATATTATACACTTAAACGTGTGATTTGTCAAGGGGCAAAATTCAGGAGTCGCCGTTCTCCTCCTCTTGGGACGTGGACGTCTCCATCACGGCCTGGTAGTCGAAACCCGCCTTCTCGGCAACGAGCGTGAGCAAACGGTTCATCCCACCACGAGGGCGGTACATGCCGGTCTCCCACTCGCTGATGGTCTGCTGGCGTGTGCCCAACTCCTCAGACATCTGCTGCTGGGTCATACCCATGCTATCCCGCAGGGCGCGAATGGATTTCGAGTCCCACTGATATTTGACCTTGCGTTTGCTCATTTCACTATCCTCCGGGCTAATTTTACCCGCCTCCGCAGTCTGTGTCAAGCCCCCCAGCGTCACCCTTGGCGCGTGACGAGCGGCAGATAAACCGGCCCCACGCGCAACAGACCCAAGTCATCGTAAGTCTCTGTGTACACCTGGTTGCCCTGCGGCCAGTTGAAGAATAGAGACGCACTTAAATAGGCCGCGCGCTCGACGCCGAGCTCGGTGCTGGTAGCCAGCAGGCGATAGGCTTGCCCGGCGTAGATGGTGGTAGTAAACTCGACCGTGCTGCCCACGGTGGGCGTTATCACGTCGGCGCCGGCCTCATCCAACAAGCGCACCGTCACCTGTGTCAGAGTGACTTCGCCGGTCTCTGTGATGGGTTTGTTCCACACCCCATCGCCGCTCTCGTCGGCGAAAAAGGCTCCTACACTGAGATGGAGCGTGCTGGCGAGGTCAAACTCCGTGTGAGCCTGAGAATCTGCGGGCCAATCACCACGATTGCCGACGCGGTCTGTGGCCCGCGAGCGAAAGTAGTAGGCATGCCCGTGCTGACCGGTGAACTGGGTGGAGGTCATGGTAGTTGATTGTTCCAAATCGCCCCACTCGCCGCCGGGCCCATCGCGCACCTGCACGTCGTAGAGCCAAACGCCCGACTCGTTATCTTGCCCTTCCCAGGTGAGGGTGAAGGTGGGAGAATAGGTGATCGCTGGCAGCGAGTGAACGGTAGAGGTAGGAGGCTGATTGGACGCCTCAGACTCGATCAGGATGAGGGGATCGCCGCCGATGATATAGTCATTCTCGTTGGGAGCAGGCCGATTGGCGGTGGCGCCGGGCAAAGTGAAGGTATAGACCCCACCGGTTGCAGTGACGGTCGAAGTGACCCCCAGGCGGTCCACGAGCGTGGCCGTGTCAATCGCTGCCGGAAGTGTATAGAGGCCGGGGGTGGGGCTGGTGTTCCACAACACACTGGCCTTGCCGCGCGGCGTGCCCCACAGAGTGACGCGCACGTGAGAACCCGTGGGGGCACGGGTGGTAAAGGTGGGAGAGATGAGATAGGTGGCGGCGACCTGGTAGGCGACATAAGCCGGGCGCAGATAGGTCTCGTCGTGGGTCAGTCCAAAGTGCTCTGGCATGTCGCCGTCGTGGGTACGGAACCAGTGGTAGCGCTGGACGTTCGCGGCAATGGCGTTAGCATAAGATTGAATCAGATAGGCCGCCGCCTCTGTTTCGGTCGCGCTGTACTCTGTGCGCACGCCGGCGTACGTACCATCGTAGACAGACACACCGGTCTCGGTCAGCCAGATAGGATGGTCGGGCACATATAGATTCATCCGGCTACGAACTTGGTTCACCATGTCATACGCTTGGGAAGAACGGGCGTAGAAATGAACCGACATAACGTCAAAGAAATAATTGTTAGCTGGCGCAGTCGGGTCGTCATTGAGAATATCCAGCACGCGCTCAAAGAAAGTCTCATCGGCCCAGTACATCAACCCGCCAAACAACACCGTCGCATCAGGATCGGCTGACTTGGCTGCTCGGTAGCCAACTTTGAGAAGTTGAGCATAGTCGGCGTCGCTGCCGTCCCACACGCCCCAATCACCGTCTGGCTCGTTCCAGATTTCCCACGCCTCTACCGTCCCGCTGTAGCGAGATACTGTCTCGAAAACAAAGTCACCCCAGTAGTTGCCAGGGTCGTTCCAGGGGAGGTAGAGGCCCTGGGGGACAGACGACCAAGCCGACGGCGCAAGTGGAGCGTTCAGCGTCCGCGCGTGCGGTGTGGGCGCATACCATCCCAGGGGCCGCTCCGGTAATCCGGCAGCGCCAATTCCCTGCCTGACTGTGGCAGCCCAATCGGGCGTCCACTGCAAGATGACAACCAGATCAATGCCTTCCGCCGCTACGTCGGAGACCAGTTCATCGTAGGGAGCAAAATTCCACGCATCGTTCCCGTCAGCCTCGATGGTCGCCCAACTGAAATCAACTCTATCGTGGCGAACACCGGTATCGTGGACCAGAGGCAGGAAGGGGCGGTTGCCATGCTCATAGTAATTGGAATAACAAGCTCCCGCCCGCCCGTCCGTCTCCCCGACCGGCGGCAACGGGGTGACTGCAACCACTTCTGCGATTACAGACCCGGTCGAGGCCAAGAGAGAAACCACCCCCAGAGAAATGAACAGCGCCAGAAAAAAGACCTTTGACTCGATCACATTCCGCCACATCACAAATCACCCCCACGACCGCTCAGTTGAAACTACCGCCTATGCAACACAAGTATAACCGCTACAAGAACCGACGTCAATGGGAGATTGGTCATCCTGTACACGCCGGTTCGTAACTCGCCGTCTCACTTGGCAGACTATCCAATCTGAAGTACACTAACGGGTGAGGAGGTCAGCGATGTCACCTAAACAGATCGCGTCATCCGCCCCCGGCAAGGTCATTCTCTTTGGCGAGCACGCCGTGGTCTACGGGCGGGCCGCCATCGCGGCGCCAGTGGCGCAGGTGCGAGCTACTGCCACGGTCGAGCCGGCCCCGGCCGGCAGCGGCCTGACGATCATTGCCTCCGATTTGAGCCGCAGCATCCGCCTGGCAGCCGCACCGGACGACGATCCGCTGGCCGTCGCCGCGCGACTCACGTTGACCTACCTCTCCGCCATCGAGCCGGACGGCACGCTCACCCTCAGCTCTACCATCCCCATCGCCAGTGGGATGGGCAGCGGGGCGGCCGTCTCCACGGCGCTCGTGCGCGGGCTGGCTGGCTTCCTGGGCCACGCGCTGGAAGCGGCCGAGGTCAGCGAGATCGTGTTCGAGGTTGAGAAAATTCACCACGGCACGCCCAGCGGGATTGATAACAGCGTCGTCGCCTACGAGCAGCCGGTCTACTTTGTGCGCGGGCGAGCGGTGGAGCGGCTAGCCGTCGGCAGATCTTTTACGCTGCTCATCGCCGATACCGGCGCGCCCAGTCCCACGGGCAAAATCGTCGCCCAGGTGCGCCGGGCCTGGCAGCGCGAGCCGGCCCGCTGCGACGTGCTGTTCGACCAGATCGGCGACGTCGCCAACGAGGCCCGCCGGGCAATCGAGAACGGGGACATTGACGCATTGGGGCCGCTGATGGACGACAATCACGAGTTATTGATCGAACTGGGGGTCTCTTCACCACGCCTGGACGATCTGGTGGAAGCGGCCCGCTTCGCCGGCGCACTGGGGGCCAAGCTCTCCGGGGCCGGCAAGGGAGGGAACGCGATCGCGCTGGTGGAGGATGACGCGGCGGGTGAGGCGACGGAGGAATTGAAGGAAGCGGGGGCAGTGAGAATAATCCGCGCCACAGTGAAACGCGACGTGTGAAACGTAGACGCAAGCAATGTCCCGAGCTACAGTCTTTCTGAAACTGGGCGGCTCCCTCATCACCGACAAGACCCGCGCCTACACCGCCCGGCGCGAGGTCGTGGCCCGCCTGGCCGGGGAAGTGCGCCGGGCGCTCGACGCCGCCCCCGGCCTGAACCTCCTCATCGGGCACGGATCCGGCTCCTTTGGCCACTGGGCCGCCAAGCCCTATGGCACGCGACAGGGCGTGCACACGCCTGAGCAATGGCGCGGTTACACCGAGGTCGCCGCCGCCGCCGCCCGCCTCAACCGCATCGTCAGCGACGGATTCCTGGAGACCGGCGTCCCGGTGTTGAGCCTGCAACCCTCCGCCTCCGCCCGCTGCCACGACCATGCCCTGGAATACCTGGATACGCGCCCGATCTGTGCGGCGCTGGCGCAAGACCTCGTGCCGCTGGTCTATGGCGACGTGGCGCTGGACGACGTACACGGCGGCGCCATCATCTCTACCGAGGACATCTTTTTCTATCTGGCCGACGAATTGCGTCCGGCCCGCATCCTGCTGCTGGGCGAGGTGGAGGGGGTGCTGGACGCGGAGGGAAACGTGATCCCGCGCATCACGCCGGCCAGCCTCGTCAACTTGCAAGAGACCCTGACCGGCTCGGCCGGTGTGGACGTAACCGGCGGTATGGCGGACAAGGTGACGCGCATGGTCGAGTTGGTGCGACGTCGCCCGGAGACGGAAGTGCACATCCTCACCGGGAGGGAGGCAGGGCTACTGGCCCGTGTGCTACTCGACGACCGTCTATCCACCGGGACGCGGATCACGGCCCAGAGCCAAGTCCTAGAGGCCCTATAGCAACAGTATTTGCCACTGCCCGACTGCTGACGTTCGGTCAAGTCCTTTCGCGTCCCGCACGAGGTGTCGGTTTTGGGGAGGGGTTGGGGTTTTTGGCCGTTGCCACCCTCGCTTACTCCGGCAGGCCGGTGGCCCAGTCCCAAGGGAACACGGATTCGCTGGATTCTACGGATTAGGCCACGCGCGGGCCAGCGGCGGTGTAGGTGTACACCAGTGTGACCGTAACGCTCTCGGCTAACCTGTTTGTACCAAACAGGCCACCATCCGCCCCGCTCCGTTGTACGTGTACATGAACACACCATCGTTGATAAGGTTCCCCCGTGCGTCCCAAGTATACCCCACACCTTTGGCCCAGGTCAAGCGGTTGGCGGCGTCATAAGTATAGGTGGTGACGAGCGTAGTCGTGATGGTGGCGCTGTGCACGGTGCGGTTGCCCACGGGGTCGTACCCGTACTCGAAGGACTCACCTGCCTGCCCCGAGCTTGTCGAAGGGGTAGAGTAGGAGGTCCCGTGAAGCAGTTGAGAGTCGGGGCTGTCAAGGGCACCGGTATGCCCACCAGCGCGACCGCCACTGCTGCCGCGCCGGGCACTGCCGGCCCTGGCTGCGCTCTGCCCGCCTCCTCGCCGGACACGGCCGGCTCCAGCCACGCACTGCCTGCCCCATTCTCCAGGACAAACGCCAGCCCCACCCGCTGCCCGGCGTAACCGCTCAGGTCTACCTCGATCTGGGTCCAGGCGGAGACAGGCTCCGTGAGAGTCAGCACGGGACGCCAGGCCAGTTCGTCGTCCGTAGCGACCCGCACCTGCCCCACGCTCCCCTCCGGCAGATCGAAGCGCTGCCAAAAGCTCAGCGTAGGGGAAACCGCGTCCGTGAGGTCCAGTTGGTCCACCAGGATCAGGGCCGAGTCGCCCTCGAACCCCCGCCAGGCGGCCTCGCCACTGTGCGCCGTCGTCGTGACCAGCTGCCAACCGTTGACCGCCCGCCAGTTGGCCTGGGGCTACTCCATGTCGTCGTCGAAGGGCAGGGAATGCACCACCGGCGATCTAGTCTCTGGCAGGGAGCCAGTGCGCGGCCCCGTCGTCGTCCGCGCAGAGGTCGCCATCGGCGCCAGGGCCAGCGCCAACAGAACACCTAGAAGAAGCGAAAAGCCAGCCCGGCGTATGCGCACAGCGCGTGGGGGGCTGGCCTGAGAGAGACGGACGGCGAAAATTCACGTCGTCACCCGCGAATTGCGGGGGGGAGGGGAGAACTAGCTGTTTTCATCGTGTCACCTCCAAGAAGAAACGGGGCAGAAACTATGCCTCGAATAATCGTACACCATCCTCGCCGCCGGCGCAAATCAAGCCCTGACCCGCTATTGCATCTCACCCCGCTCCTGCAAGCCGAAATCGAGGGGGTCAAAGACGAGCACGCGGTTGCTGCCAGAGTCGGTCACATAGATCGAGCCGTCCCCTCCCACGGCGACGCCGATAGGCAAAGTGAAAGAGCTGGCGTCGGAGCCGTACTGGCCGAAGGAGAGCACGTAACCGCCCAGGCCATCGAACACCAGCACCCGGTAGTAGCCGGGGTCGGTGACGTAGACGTATCCCTGCGCGTCCACCGCCAGGTAGGGTTTTTCCTCAGATAGCCCGGCGTCCCAGCCCTCGATGGGCCACTGGCGCAGGAACGCGCCAGACTCGTCAAAGACCTGCACGCGCCGGTTCCACGTATCGGCGATGTACACGCCCGCCGCAGACGGCGGGGCGCCATTGGGGGCGATGGCAATGCCCACCGGCTCGTCCAGGTAGCCCTCCAGCACGCCCCCCCCACCCCACTGGGAGACGAACTCGCCGTCCGGCTCAAAGACCTGGACGCGCTTGTTGCCCGTGTCGGCGACGTAGATGCGCCCGTCGGAGCCGACGGCGACGTCGCGCGGGCCGTAAAAGGCACCCTGCCCCAGCGGGTCATCGAGCCCGTACTGGCCGAACAGCCCCCAGAAAGCGATCAGGTTGCCCTCCCCGTCCAACCTTTGGATGCGATGGTTCCAGGTATCGGCGACGTAAATGCCCGCCGCAGACGGCGGGACGCCACCGGGAGCGACGTCCACGCCCCACGGCTCGAGAAAGCCCTGCGGCGTCCCCGATTCCACGTCCACGCCGGATTCCCTCCCCCAGGCGGCGACGAACTCTCCGTCGGGCGTGAACTTTTGGATGCGGTCGTTGCCAGAGTCAACGACATAGATGAACCCGTCGGGGCCGACGGCGACGTCACGCGGCATCTGGAATTGTCCCGGCGCCGCGCCTTCGCTCCCGAACACCTGTCGCGCGGTCAGTTCCATCCAGCCCTCGGCGTAGGGGTCGGTCGGCCCGATCTCGGTCGGAGTGATCGCCCCCAGGTCCCACATCTGGGCCGCCACGTCGCGGCGGATGTAGAGGCGGTAATCGCTGCGCAAGGGCCACTCGTCGAGGGTGTGCCGCTGGGTGACGCCGGGTAGTTCGTCGTAGCGGCGATAGTCGCGGTCATACCAGATGTCCCACAGCGCGGCGCGGGTCTGGGTGTCGGTTAAGACTTGTGTGATGCGGGACCAGGTCAGGTCACGATAGTCCTCCATCGGCCACCACAGGTAGGTGTAGGTGTTGACCATATAGTCGTTGCCCATATAGGGGGCCACGGCGTCCCAATCTCCCCGGCCGGCGATGACGACCGGGGCGTCTAGCTGCTCGCGCGTCGGGTTTTCGCCATAGAAGGCGGCGTTGGGATAATCGCGCAGTTGCCAGTACCACAACGTGGAGCCGTCGGCGCCGTAGGCTATCTCGATGAGGCGCGGGTCGCCGACGGTGCGGCGGGAAAGCTCTTCGATCTGCCCCATAGTATCGTGGACGGCCGGAGCGGCGTGAGCATAGACCAGGAACTCGGTCGGGTAATCATAGTTGATGTAGCAAAAGCGGTAGGTGGTGCGGACGGTGACGAGGGTCGGCAGGAGGAGCAGGACGAGCAACAGGATGCGGAGGGCCAGTCGCCACCCGCTGCGATATGCCAGGTAGCCCAACCCGGCGCCAAAGGCCAGGACGCCGAGCAAAGCGCCCAGGAACTTGCCGGTGACGTCCAATTGGGCCAATTCGTACCCCCGGAAAGGGCCGGCGGCGGCCGCGCCGAAAAAGGTCACCAGCGCCACGAGGAACGGTGGAGCGACGAGCAGCAGCAGCCAGGATTTCCGTTCCAGCGCCTGCCGCCAGTCAACCCCATCAATCAGCCGCCCGATCAGCCAGCCGGAGAGCAGGATCATCGGCAGCGCCAGGTGGACGGTGAGCCACGGCATCCTCTCGCCGGCGTAGGAATAGGCGATCCAGGCCAGCACGCTCCACCACAAAAGGAAGAACGTCCAACGTCCAATGTCCGATGCCAGGCGCCCAATGTCCGACGTCACCCGGCGGACGGCGACGTAGACCAAAGCGACAATGGAGAGCAGGAACGGCAGGTACTCGTAAAAGGCCGTCATGACCAGGTAATAGTACGGCGGCTGGCTGCCCCGCTCGACCTCCTGTTGCGCCAGCCAGTAGCCCAGGGAGCCGATCAGCCCGCTGGCGATACCGGTGCCATTGGTAAAGATGGTCGTGAACAGGACGACGAAAATGGCATAGTGGACGGCGGCCGCGATGCTCCAGCGGCGCCAATCCCAGGCCATCCCAACCGCCACAGAGAGCGCCAACACGAATATCAGGATGACGGCCGAGTACCAGATGTGGGGCGAGGTGTATTGAAGCGGGTCGAGAGTAGCCAGGTTGGCCCAGAAGGAGGAGGCCTCGAGCGCAGGATTACGACCTACCACGAACGCGCCCACCTTGCCGGCCAGCGTGATGGGGACGGCCGAGAGGAACGGCAGACAGAGCGTGCCCAGGACGACGATGAGGTCGAAGGAGCGATAGTCGCGCAGGTCGCGCCACACGCCGGCGAGCAAGGAAACCATCACCGCCAGCAGCGCCAGCGCGGCCCAAACGGCGCCCACGTACACGGCGAACGGCTGCGGCTGCGGCGGCATCCCTTCGGACGTACCCTCCCCCGTCTGCTGGCCCAACGTCGTATACAGGCCGCCGCCCAGGATAAGCAACCCGACCGCCACGAACGCCAACGCGATCAGGAACACGGCCCTCCAACCCTCGTTCGGCCAATCTCGCCCCAGCGCCTGGACTGCGAACAGGACGACGAGGAAAAAGCCAAAGATGGCGTTATAGATGAAGGCGACCTCTTTGGCGGCAAACGTCAGCGAGACGCCGGCCGCCATCAGGTAGAGCCAACGCTCGCGACCATCGCGCAGGTAGGAGAAAATGGCATAGATGACGACGAGCGAAAAAATGATCACGGGGATGTCGTGGCGGATGTAGCGCGAGTAGTAGGCGATGGAAGGGGAGATTAGCAAAAAGAAGGAGGCGACGAGCGCGCCGCTCCGCCCCAGCCAGCGGCGCAGCAAGTAGGGAAACGCCACCAGCGCCACCCCCAGCAGCGCGACCGGCACGCGGGCGCTAAAGTCATTATCGCCAAAGAGAAAATAGGAAAAGGCCGTGGCCTCGAACAGGAACGGCCCGTGCATCAACGGGTTGTGCTGGAAGCCGTAGCCGGCGTACAGGTTCCACGAGTACTTGGTGTGGATGCTCTCGTCGTGACTCTGCACCCGGTCGCCCAACCCCCACAGCCGCGTGGCGAGGGCCAGCACGATGATGATGAGGTAGAGGGTTTTCTCCCAATCCAGTTTGACGTAATCGCCCAGGGGTTTGTTCAGTAGTTGTTCCATTTCTGCATCCTATGTCTCACGTCCTACGTCTCGCGTCATACGTTCTGCGCTCTACTCCTTACTCCCCTACCCCCGATTCCAGCCAAAGCACGGCCCACTGCTCGGCCGCGGGCGGCGCGGGGGTGCGACGGCGCAGCAGCCACCCGACGGCAGCTTCACAACGGGGCGGCCAGCCCCAGATGCAACGGACCCCGGCGGGATCCCAGCCACGCCGGAGGACGAAATCCTGCCCCGCGTATTCCCCATCCGCCAAGGCCAGGTCGCGCCGTGACGTCACCAACGCCAGGCCGGCCTCGTCCGCCGCCAGGCTTTCGACCCGGCGGGCGGCGCTGAAATCGCGCAGGTACCAGGTCAGGACCAAATCGGGCCCGGCCTCAAAGAGGAACGGCAGCGTCGTCGGGATGCCGGTCTCGCGCCAGGAGAGGTCGCGCAGCGTCTGCACCAGGTCGCGCACTTCGAGGGCCGTGGGTGCGGTCAACAACGTCTCTCGCGGGTCGGACGGGCGCACGTGCGCCACTCCCCAGCCGGCCGAGATGGTGACCGCCAGGAGCAGAACGCCCACCCCCACGGCAGCGCCGCGCAAGGCGGCGTCGGGCCGTATCGCCAGCGCGTACATCGCCCCCAGTATGACCTGCAGCGCGATCACCAACGAGAACAGAAACAGGTCCGTGTAATCACCCCGCGCCGCGTAGCGCGCGAGCACGAGATAAGTGTGCGCCCACAAAACCACCACCACGGGGACGTACATCCCCTCGCTGAGCCAGTCCCCTCGCTCCTGCAGGCTGCTGACCAACGCTTCGACGGCGATACCGGCCAGCATCGCCAGCGGCAGAACGACCCACAGCGTATCCAACGGCGTCCGGCCCGGCATCAGGCTCAACAACAATACTCCCAATCCGGCCCACACCCCCAGTAGCTCGCCCAGGCGCTGCTCGCGCCGGACGACCCACACCAACCCAACGAGGCCAAAGAGCAAGGCCCACGGCTCATAGACGGTCAGAATGGTCAGGGGCGCCGCGGCAGGATTGAACGCCGCTCCAAAGCGAGCGATCCAGGCCAACGCCAAGTCTCCCGCAGCGCCCAACCCGGCCAGGTTCCAGCCCAGCCCGGTCGAGAACGCGAGGATGCCCAACGAACAATGAGCAATGAACGATTTCCAATGTTCAACGTCAAAAGTCAAACGTGAAACGTGACCTGGTTGGAGCCAGGCGATGATCAGCCAGGCCAGGGCCAGAGTCAGCAACAGCCCGTAGGCCGCCGGGCTGCTGGTCACGGCCAGCGCCAGGCCCACGGCCGAGAGGGTCAGCCAGGAGCGATTGTGCGTATCAGAAAAACTGACCAACCCGCCCAGGAAAAGCATCCCGCCCACGGCGGCCACGCCCGCGCCATCCAGTTGACGCGCGGCGACGAGCGCAGTGGGAGAAAGGGCCAGGTATAGGCCGGCCGCCAACGAGCCCACGCGGCCAATGCGCCGCCGGAACAAGAGCGGCGTGAGCGGCAGCGCGCTGCCCAAGAGAGCGGGCCACAGGCGGGATATGACATCGCTCGAGCCGGAGAGGGTGAACAAGAACGCGTTGAGCGCAAAAAGCAAGGGGCTATAGTCCGCCTGGGGCATGCCCTGCCCGGTGACGGCCCGCCAGGCGAGCAGCGCTTCGCGGGCCTCGCGCTCGTTGAGCGGAGCGGCGTCGAGGCGGGAGAGACGGAGCGCCAGGGCGACGAGGACGACGAGCACCCACAATGCAGTCTCGATCGTGATTTGGGATTTGGAATTTGGGGGTTGGGGTTCGCTATTCATATCGGTAGATAGTCACATTTCCGGTATCGTAGACGATCTCCATCATCTGGGCGAATTTGTCCAGGCCAGGGGCAGGGTAGCGCGTCCGCTCCAGCGGCCCGACGTAGACGTAACTTATACCATACTTGTCCAGCAGGGTCAAGACCTCGTCCAGATTCGTGCTGGTGTAGAGCGTCTCGATATCCGGCTCACGACGGGCTTGTTCGTCATAGTTTCCGCGCCATTGGTGCTCGTGTCCGGCCCAACCGAGGAGCGTGGGTAGCCCAGTGTGAGCGGAGATGCGGCCTTCGTAGACGTAGGCCCGGAAGCGGTCGCCTGGGGTCTCCAGGATGACGGGCGCACCACTGACGTTCTCGTTGAGCCAGGCGATGGCGGCATAGTCATCGGGGTACAGCCCGGCCAGGTAAGCGGCGCCGTCGAGCGTGGGCGGGCCGCCGTACTCGCCGGCGCGGGCCGGGATCGCCAGCGCGGGGTAGATCAGGCCGGCGACGATGAAAAGCGCGGCGGCGACGACAACCATCGCCCTGCCGCGGCGGATGAATTCCGCCAGCGCGTAGGCCCCAGCGATACCCCACAGCACCCAGGCCTGGAAGTAGAACTTGAAGACGGTGTTCATGCGAATGCCGAAATTATCTCGCAAGTAAATGTACTCGACGCTGAGTGTGAGGAGAGCACCAGTAGCAAAGAGGAGGAGGGCAAAACTGGAGATTGGAGATTGGAGATTGGAGATTGGAGATTTGCGAACGAGTATGAAAACGATGGTGGTGAGGAGAGCAACGAGGCCAAGAGCGACCCAGGGATTGAGCAACCGCGCCAGCAGACTGCTCCAGATGAGAGCGCGAGCGTCTGCCACGTCCTCCAGGCCGGGGATCGGGCCGCCGCGCAGCCAGGCAGCCACATAAGCGGCCGGGCCTTGGTCGGGAATAACTCCCCACCAGATCAAGAGCACCGTCAGGCCCAATAACACCACCAGCACGCCGAGAATAGAGAGCGCCACGACAAACGTCCACCTGACCACCTCGTGGGCCGGTACGCCGCGCCGTCGCGCCTGGTCGGCCACAAAAGCGACGACAATGAAAAAGAGCGGCCCGAACATTATCAAGAACTGTAACAAACGGGTGGCATTGAACAGGTTGACCAGAACACCCCCGGCCTGAGACTGAAAGCCGATCCAGAAAGGAAAATAGAGAACGACGCCCAGGATGAGGAGAGGAATAAAGAGGAACGTGAAACGTAATGCGTAATAGCGTAACGCGGCGTGATGCGTAATGGCGTAATGCGCGCCGCGTGAGTGGGCAAGAATGTAGGCGGCGACGAAGACGAATAAATAGATGGGAAAATCCCAGGTGTTGAGAAAACCCAGGCCGCCCAGGCAGAGGGCGTAGACGAAGAATTCCCAGAGTGAGATGTGGGGCGTGAAACGTGATTCGGCCCGACCGCTGTGGCCGGCGTTCGTCGTTGGGGATTCGCCATGCATTATTCGCAAGTAGAGGTCGAGGGCCAGGGTGAGAGCCAGGAGGACAAAGGGCAGCGCCAGCACGTGAGGGTGCATGTCGCCCAAGAGAAAGCTAAAGGCAGGGAACTCGTCAATGACCTCCTGCTCCGCTCCCCACGGGGTATAGTCCTGGAGCACACGGGAGGCCTGCCACCACCAGAAAAAGCGCGTGGGCACCCAACTGCCCTCGGCAAAGGAAGGCAGTGTGATCTTGGCGGTGCGAGGGTCAATCCACAGCCAGAGAAAAGGCGTGCCAATACCCCGAGCGTGGAGCACCTCCAGCAAGCCCTCCAGGTTGCCCATCACGGCCAGCAGCAACGGGCCGAGCAGTGCGCCCAGAGTTGCGGAGAAACCGGATTTTTCAGAAAAAACCTGGTTTCTTTCGGCCGCGACGAGATTGTAGACCAAGCTGAACGAACCTGTGCAGGTGAGAGCAAACAGAGCGGCGATGCCCAGGTTGAAAGCAATTGAAGGAGGGACGGTCGCCAAGCGGGTCAGCATGGCGACGATGACGTAGCCAAAGTAATAATAAGAGATGCCAAAGCCGGAGAGCCAGGGGTCGTGGGGCGGGAACGTATCGGAGCGCAGAATGGCGCGCAGGAAGGCAATCTCCATCCACTTTTCGCCGCCGGCCGTCTGGATGCGCGGCATGTGGGCGCGGACCAGGCACCAGGCGGCAAAAGTAAAAGCGAACACCGCTTCAGTGACCAGCACAGTGCGCCAGGGGAGTTGGCTAGCTGGTTGATTGGTCAGGCGCAGGAGGAGGCCAGCAGCAGCCACGAGCGCCATGGCGACCAGGATGGCGCCCGAGGTGTTGTGCAGCCAGCCGAGGGTGTTCAACAGCCAAAAGGCCCAGCCGGCCAGCAAGAGGCCCAGCGGCTTGGATACACCATATCCACGGTCCGGCAGGTGGCGGAAGAGGCGCAAGCAGAGCGGCAGCGCCGCCAGGCCAAAGAGTTGGACGACGAGGTACCAACCAAGTGCTAGAAGGGCCTGATTCATAACTCGACTTCCGGCGGTGTGGGAGGCGGCGCAAAGACGGGCGTGGGCAATGGCGTCGCTTCTTCACAAGATATGGCCGGGGTAGAAGTGGCCACAGATAGCGCGTGCTCGACGGGGGCCGTGATCGGGGCGGGGACAGCCGCCAGCTCCGGCTGATTCGCCTGGGCCGTGACGGCCAAAGCCGGGAAACCGGGAACAAAGAGCATGAGACAAATCACCGACAAGACACCGGCCAGGACGGAGACACGCCCCCCCACGATCTGCCGCCGCCGGCCGGAGCGCACACCAACTTGCACCGCCCACCACTTGGGCCTGGGCACAGGGAGCGCGTCCGCTGCCTCCGCCAACACACCCTCGATCTCCCCTTGCAGCCAGCGGTAATCGGCAGCCGCGCTGCGGCAGCGCGCGCACCAGCGCAGGTGCGCAGCGACGTTCTCGCCGCTCCCACCGCCGTCCAAGAGAGCCAGTTCTGTTTCCGATGGATGGACGCTCATCTCACACCGCCTTCACAACGAATCGAGACAGGAACGGCCTCGCGGATCGTCTCATCCTCCGGCGCGGCGAGCAAGCGCCTGAGTTGAGTTTTGCCGTGAGTCGCCCGCGCGCGAGCGGCGTCGTTCGAGCAATCCAAGATGTCGGCGATCTCTGCATAGGACAGCCCTTCATAGTAACGCAAGACGAGCACATCCCGAGCACCGGAGCTCACGTGCTGCAACGCCTCCCACACCATGCGACGCGTCCCCAGTGCATCCAACATGCCCACCGGGTCGCCGCTCGGCTCCGGGTCGGCCGCCGCTTGGCCGGCAGCGGCGAGCGCCTCCAGTGAGATGCAGGCCAGCCGCTTGCGGCGGCGTTTGTTGCGACAGCGGCTCACCAGGATCACGCGCAGCCAGGCCCAGAAGGAGCCTCGCTCGGGATCGTAGCGGCGCAGGTTGCTGAATGCATAGATGAAAGCATCTTGCACCACCTCTTCGGCGTCGCAGGTATCCCGCAGGAGCAGGTAGGCCAGGCGGAAAGCGGCGGCGTGGTGCGTTTCGTAGAGCGTGCGCTGGGCCACCTGGTCGCCTTTGATGGCGCGTGCGATGGTCTCGTTGTCGGTCATCGGTCTACTCTATATACACGGGCAGGGAGGATTTCGTGAGATGCAAATCGCCTCCTACCCAACATCCATCTCTATGCTACAATGCCACTAGATGTGACGAGATAACTGAACGCCAATTCCGTTGCTACGTTGTAAGCATTCAGGAGGATGTTTATTTACCACAAAGGACACCAAGAACATCCACAAATAGCCACATAACCTGGTAAAAACATCATAGCTGTGCTGCTTGCTTGGTGTCCTTCGTGCTCTTTGTGGTTGACAACACGAATGACCTGAACACTTACGCTACGTTTATAAGGCAGCCCCAGGACAATATCTGAACAGCCTGCGAGCAGCCGGTGACGGGCGACGTCCTGGCCTATGCCTAAAAAGCGCCCTCTCCTCACCCCTCGCGAAATCGTTGCCATCCTCCGGGCGCGAGGCTCTGTCCAGGAACATACACGGGGCAGTCACGCTTACCACGTAGGCACGACTCGAGGCAGACGTCGCCGCGTGACGGTAGATATGGCCTATCGTGAGTTCTCGGTTGATCGCAAAGATATGATTGACCAATCGGGCCTGACTCGCGTAGAATTTTACGGCAGCACCAAACGCACAGCTAAACAAATCAATCTTCGCGCCCGTGAGCATCCCCTTCCTCTCAAATAGCACTGTTGCTGCCCATTCCTTTCTCAACCTGGCCGACCCTGTAATAGTCCACCGGCCTACTCTTCTACTTCGTATACACGGTCAGCGGAAGGGTCGTGAGATGGATACCACGCATACGCCAAGAGATCGGCAACCACCTCGTATATCTTGACCCCCTGCGCGTCATAGACCACTTGCAGCAATCCCTGGTCGGCCAGGTCGTCGAACTTGGCCAGGCCGGCCGAATCATAGTAGGCCCGTTCGTACGCGCCCACGTAGACATAGCGCACGTCGTAGCGGGCCAGGACGCTCAGAGCGCGCGAGGCAGCGGTCGTGTTGTAACAATCGTTCACGTCGTCCTGCCGCCAGCCCACCACTGTCTCTGGCAAAACAGCATACTGCTGTACCTGGTGCCAGCGCCAGCCCAGCACCGTCGGCAGGCCGGTGTAGATGGAGACCCGGCTGCCCCACAGATACTCCCGGTAGCCCCGGCCCTCCAATATCACGGGCGAGCCGGGGACGGTATCCTGTATCCAGTGGATGGCAGCGTAATCGCCGGCCAGCGGGATCTCTTGGCTGTCCCGTCCGGGGGCGCCGTCGTATACGACGGCGTGCTCCATAAAAGCCGTCCCATCCAGCGTCGAGCCGACCTGTGGCGCCATGCGGTCGGTGGCGCGGGCGCGGATGCCGTAAGGGAGGAACAGCGCGCCGCCAAAGATGAGGGCCGCCATCACCGCCCACCAGAGTTGGCGCGGCTCCGGCTGCCAGCGCGAGGCGCGCTCGCGCACCCAAGCCAGGCTGACTGCCGCTGAGACCGAAAGCAGCACCCAAACTTGGAAGTAAAACTTGAAAACAGTGTTCATACGTCCAATGTCGCCCTCGAGCACGACTATCTCGACGGCGAGAGAGAGCGCCATTGAGCCGCCGACCATCAGGTAAAAGAGTTTCGAGTCGCGAGTTTCGAGTTTTGAGTTGGAGGTTGCGAAAATCAGTGCAGCCAGGGTTCCGATCGGTACCACAGCCAGCGCCACCGGGTAACCCAGAGCAGCGAACGCCAGAACGAGGAGCAGCAACCCCACGGCCAACAGACCACCAGAAGCCAGGTTTTTGGGAGAAATGTGGCCCCTCGCCATGCTCCGATACCCCTCGATCAACATGCGCGTGAGCAGCGGAAAGAGCAGGATAAAGTGAATCCAAAAATAAATGTCCAGCGGCGTGCGGGAACCACGCCATTTCTCGAACGAAGCGTAACCGGTCGCATAGTGCTGGATGTAGGGCAGGTAGAAGAGCAGGGTCAGGCCGATGAGTAAGATTGAGTGAATGGCAAGTGTTTTCAAACGTGAAACGTCAAACGTCAGACGTGATGCGCCCACCACCAGTGCGGCCAGTCCCAACAACAGGTAGGTGGGGTAATCCCAGGTGTTGGTAGGATAGAGCGCGCCGATGACCAGCCCGCCCAGAAGCAGGCTGAGCCAGCGCGGGCGCGAGGTGCGCGCCCAGTAAACGGCCAGCGCCAGCGCCAGAAGCGTGAGCGGTAAGGCGACCATGTGGGCGTGCAAGTCACCGTAGAGGAAGGTAAAGGCTGGGAATTCGGTGATTGGGCCTACCTCACCCGGATTGACGGGTATGATGCGGGTGGGATGCCAATACCAGGATTCGATCCGCAACGGCAGCTTGGCGCCGTGGACGACCACCTCCCACAACCCGCGAAACATGGTCGCTGTCTCGGAAAAGGCCGGGATCGTACTGGGGAACGGGTCGCCGCCCAGTTCGATCAACTTGGCGCGGATGAGGTGCACGACGCCCAGGTTGCCCAGCAGAATGGTGAAGGCGAGCGCCATCAACCCCGCCAGAGTACGCCCGCGCTTGCGCCCGCCAAAGAGATTGTAAGCGATGGAAAAAGCGCCCACGCCGGTCAACGCAAAGAGCAGGGGCACCGCCAAGTTGTAAGCGATAGCGGGAACTGTGCCGATCAGCTTGATCAGCATGCCGACAATGACAAAGCCAAAGTAGTAATAGTTGATGTAGGAGCCGGCGAACCAGGGGTTGTAGGGCGGGAACCAGGTGGATTTAATCACCGCGTTCAGATAAGCCAAGTCCATCGGCTTTTCGCCGCCGACGATGGGGTGCCACAGATCGGGATGCAAGAGTCGCACGCCGATCCAGGCCGCGTAGAGCAGCGCGAATAGCACCTCGATCAACAAGAGTGAGCGCCAGCGGACGAGCAGGAAGCGGCGCAATCGCTCCCGCCGGGACCACCCCACCCCGCCGCCGACCAGGGCCAACAAGAGCGCCATGCGCAGAATCGTGCCGCGCGTGTGCGGCAGGATGCGCAGGCTGGCCGCCAGCCAGGTGAGATAAGCCACCAGGAGCAAGCCCAGCATCCGCGCCAGCCCGTAGCCCCGGTCGCGCAGGCGGGGGAGCGCAGAGAATAGAAGGGGAAAGGCGAACCAGCCCAGCAGGGTGACGACAAGCCACCAAGCGCCAGCCGCCAGCGCCGGGCAGCGGTTGAGCAGGCTCTCGCGGTCAAACATCTCCGACCAGGTGCCGCCGGCCTGTTGCTCGGCCCAGGTCTGGGGGTCGAACTCTAGCATATCGGGGGCGGCGGTGGCCTCGAGAGGCGTGAGGCCGCGCAGCACCCGCTCCACGTCAATGCCGCCCAGCACCCCGTCCACGAGTTGGCGGGAGTAAGCGTCCGTCTTGCCAAAGATGAGCACGCGGGGATGGTCATAGACGCTAAAGGCTTCGTCGGGCGGGGGGAGATGAATTTCGACGGGATCCAAACCCCAGGGGTTTCGGAAAACCCCTGGGGTTTTCGGCTTTATCAGCGGATATGGCTCCTCCTGATCGGGGAACCGGAGCGGCCCCAGCGCTGGATAAGAGCTAAAGTCGGCCAGCAGCTCAAAGCCCAGCTCCCCGGCAAAGAGGGCACGGTAGTATTCGGTCGTCAGGGGATAGCGGGCCGGGAGGCGGGCGATAGAAGCGTAGAGCCGGTTGCTGCCGATGATGATGTAATCGGCCCGGTCAAGCCAATCGAACAGTTGCGCGCGCTTGTTCAGGTCGTCCTCGTTGTAGTGCTGCATCTCAAAGCCGTCGTACATCCCTCCCATGGGGTCGAGACCGTCCACCCGCAGCGGCGGGCCCCAGTCCCAGTGCTCGTTGGCCAGCGTGGAGCCGGGCGGGATATTGGCAATGATCCAACGCGAGGATGCCAGGCGCGTGTGAGGTCGCAGGTAGATGGAGAAGAAAGCGCTGCCCCACAGAGCCGTACCGACAGCAACGCTGACCGTGAGGGCAAAGCCGACACGACGCCACCGACGAGAGGTCAAGCGACAGAGGCGAACCAGCAAGTATGCAGCCAGGATAGCGAGTATGGGATACAGCGGGAGGAAGGTGCGCATAGTCTTGACCCAGCGGGTGGCGTGATAGAGAAAGGTGAGCGTCCCCCAGCCCCACAGGATCAGGTGAACGCGCTTGCCGCGCCACAGCTCGAACCCTGCCAGCGCCCAGCCGGCCCAGGCGACCAGGCCCAGAGGCAATCCCATGCCCCAGAACAGTATGTCCTTCAGAGGAAACAGGATGGGGGCGCGATCGGTCCACTGCCGGCCGGAGGGAAAGTCCACCTCGCCGCTCTGCTCGTGGGCGATTTGGCCCAACCGCTCGAGCCACTCCGGGCTGGGACGCAGGCCAAAAAAGCCCGGCCCCTCGAAGGCATAGGGCTGGGCGATGCGAAAGGCGACGAGGGCAAGGAGGCCGGCGAGGAAGAGGCGGAGGAGCAGAGGGGTGGAGAGGCGGAGAAGTGAAGGGGCAGAGGGGCGGGCGAGTCGCCACACGGCGGCCAGGACGACGAGGAGGGCAGCCGGGGCCGCGCTGACCTTGCAGGCGGCGGTCAGGCCGGTCGCCAGGCCCGCCAGCCCAAAATCAATCCAACTCCCCGATTGGCCCGCGCGGACCGAAAAATAGGCGGTCAGCAAAGTGAAAAAGCAGGCCATGCTATCTACGGTGAAAAAGTGAGATTGCTGAATGGGGAACGCGGTCAGAGCGCCCAGCGCCGCCGCCAGCAGCCCAACGCCCTCTCCGTACAACCGCCGTCCGATCAGGTAAACGAGCACCAGGGTGCCCAGGTCGGCCAGCGCCGAGAACATCCTCCCCACCTGTTTGCTGCGCGCGCCCGTGAACGCGCCATAGTTGCAAAGAACGGTCGAGTTCGATTCGGGCGGCCCCACGAACAGCGCCGCCGCGGCCGCGCTCAAGCTGGCGGGGGATTCGCCGCAGGCCCGGTCGAGCCACTCGGCCGTTATGCGCGTCACAAAGAGCGGGAGGGTGCCATAGCTGTAGCGCCGGTCCTGGTTGTTGCGCACGTTGAGGGGCGAGTTGTGCGTGTCAAAGTAGAGCGACAGGCTATCCGGTGTGTGGATGGCCCCCAGGGTGTTCTGCATGTGCGCCTCGTCGGGATGAATCCACAATCCCTCGTCCCAATTCAAATTAGTGAGGCGGAAGTAACCGCCCACGAACAGGGTGGCGGTGAGGATGAGTAGTGAAACGTAAGGCGTGAAACGTGAAATGTGATTCGTGTCGCGCAAGATCATTCTGTTTCTCTCACCTGGTAGAGTACATACAACAACCGATCGTCGGCTTTGGAGTAGACGGCCTGTTCCACGCCGCCGGGGTAGCGGGCCCGGATCGCGTCCAGTTCGCCCAGCCGGTGCGGGAGAAAGACGAACCGCGCGCCACGCGCCGGGTCAGGCTCAGGGAGAGTAGACTCCGCAACGTCCATCCCTTCGACGCCGCGCGCCATAAAGCGCAATGCGCCAAAGTCCCAGTACATGCGCGGCGGCGCGTGAAAGTATACCACATAATCGTCATCTTGCAGCGCCAGGTAGCGCGCCAATTCGGTAGCGACCTCGGCGGTCGGGTTGCCGTAGACGCGGGTGGGGGTATAGATGGCAAAGTAGTAGTAGAGATTAAGAATGGCGATCAAGACGAGCAAAACGTGAAGCGCCAAACGTGATGTGTCAGGCGTAAAACGTGAAACGTGAAACGTGAAACGCAGAACGTGATGCGCGATGCGCGCCAGCCAGCCCAGGCCCAGGGCGACAAAGATTGAGAGGACCGGGGCGATGCCCGTCATGCGCATGCTGCTGGGCGGGTTCTCGGTCAATACCCAGCCCAGGATCAGGGCCAGCCAGAACCAGACGAGCAGCAGTCCATTGGCGGGCCAACGATATTTGACCATCGCCCACACCAGACCCAGCACGAAGAACAGGCCGCTGACAAAATCGAGCAGGGGAATGGAGGGGCGGTACCAAAAGGTGGGGTCGAGTGTGTAATTGAAGGCCGAGAGCGACTTCCAGAACTGTTCCAGGAGCAGGCTGGCGGCGCTACGGCCGGTGATCACCTGCTCCCGCTCCAGCCAGCCGGAGGCAAAGATGCTGACTTGTTGGAGGCGGGACGTCATTCTATCGGGATACTGGAAAAAGTGCAACAGCAGCGGCGCAGCAACGATCAGGGCGGCGGCCAGCAGGAGAAACAGTGATTTTCCATAACGAGCCAGGAAGCGGTGCTCCACCACCATTCGCCAGGCGAGATAGAGCGCGATAATTGCGCCGACCAAACGCGCCCCAAAGTAGCCATACCAGCCCAGCCCCGTCACTGCGCCGGACAGGGCAAAGTAAAGGGGCTTTTCGGAGCGCAAGCCGCGCGCGAGCAGCCACAGGGCCAGGGTGACGAACAGCCCATCGCCAATTTGGTTGGAGCCGAGGCGGCTAAAGTGGACATGAAAGTGGGAGCAGGCAAGCAGTATCGCCGCCGACCACGCCAGCCGCCGGCCCCACAGTTCTCGCGCCAGCAGGAAGGTGGTCAGCACCGTGAGCGCGCCGATCAGCGCCGAGGTAGCCCGCAGCCCGGCCACGGTCACGCCGAACAATCTCATTCCCAGCCCATACCACAGAAAGGACATGGTGGGCACGGCAAACCAACCGGTCGAGAATGGATTACCCAACGGCGGCCCCAAGAGTTCCAGCGCCGCCACCGCCTGAGTGCCCTCGTCGCCACCCAGGTTGACGGGGATGTGTTCCAAGTTGAAGGCCCGCACCGCCAGCGCCACCAGGAGCAGCGCCGCGAGACCGATCAGTTCGTGTCTGTGAGTTCGGAAGCGTTCAAGTTTGCCGGCGCGCGAGTTTGCAGATGGGGAGCAAGGGACAAAAGAGAGCAGGAAACAGACCACGCCGAGCAGCCACAGCCAGAGTAGATCGGCAAAATCCGCTATTTCGGGCCGCTGCCGCGCCAGATGTCCGACCAGCAACGCGAACGACGCGCCGACCAGCCCAAGCAAAGCACGCCAGGGGTGACTGCGCGCCAGGCTCAGGAGTCGCCGGGCAGATTGCCCGCGTCCCGGCCGTCCTGTCTGCCACAGGAGCAGCGCCCAGGAGAGAACGGCGACGCACCAGAAAAAAACGCCGTCCTGCACGTATTCCCGCCGGTAGGTGAAATAGAACTGGCCCAGGAGCGCAAATCCCACGCCGAGGAACAGCAGCAGGCCGGAGGTCACGCGGTCGCGTCTCACGGCGCACCTCCCGCCGGCTGCGGCGCGAACTCGACGCCGACGACCCGCCCGCCAGGGCCAAAGTGAGACAGCACCGCGCCGGCGCCCAACTGGGCGCGCAAACGGGCCAGCACGACCTCTGCATCCTCGGGCAGGCAAAAGACACGGCAGTCTGGGCCGCACAGGGCGCGGAAATCGGCGCTCTGCGCTCTCCCGGCCGGCACGCTGCGGTAGGTCACGTCCAGGTCAAAGTGCTCTATGCCCCACACGCTGAACTCTGCGGAGGCTGCCCCCTCCACAAACACCAGGTTCGAGCCAGGCTGCATCTCTTGCGCCCGCCAAAAGATCACGTTCTCCAGGTCTGGCAGATACCGGCTGGGCATAACGACGAAATAGGAACGCAACCCCAGCAGCGCCAGGATGACGGTCAGCGCGACGCCGACCCAATCGGCGCGGCGCGCTGACGTGATGCGCCGCAAAAAGCCGCTCAACAACCAGACGCCTACGGCCGTCAGCACGGCCAGGGCGGGGATGACGGGCGTCAGGTGGGCGCCACGAGGGGGAAAGGTGTTGAGCACGCTGAACAGGAGCAGGCAAGATAGCGTCCACACCACCCACAGCACGGCCGGCCAACGGCGACAGCGGCTCGAGGTCCAGGCCAGCCCCGCCAGGAAAAAGATCGCCCCCGGCCCCGCGAACGGCCCGACGACATAGTGTTTGGTGAAAAATCCATCGGCGACCAGGCTCAGCGCGGTGCGCAGCAGGCCGCGTCCGAGCAGCAAACCGTACAAGCGAGGCTCGAAAAAGATCCGGTGCCGGTCAATCTGCCACAGGGGATATAGGCGCGTCAGCTCTTCCGCCGAGAAAACACGTTCCCCGTAGAAAGCGTTGGCAAAAAAACTCTCCCAAAACTTTATAGCCACCGGTTTGCCGCTCAACACAGAGCCGAGCACGAGCGGGCCGGCCGTCAACAGCCAACCTATCAGGAGACAGGCGGCCAACGGAAACAGCGAGCGACGCAGCGGCGGCCGGGTGACGAAAAAAAACAGCCAGGTCAATACCGCCAGTATCAGAGCAACGTGGCCGTTCGTATAGGTGAGGGAGGCCACGCCGCAGGCCACGCCAGCCAGGTAGGCCAGCAGGCGGCTCTGTTTGCGCAGCGATTCGACCAGCAGCCACAGGCCGGCGGTGAGGGGCAGCAGGGGCTGGATGCTGTTGTAGCCGATGCGGGCGTAGGCCAGGAAAAACGGCATACTGACCATCAACGCCGCCGCCGACCAGGCCACGCGGCGCCCCAGCAATCTGCGCGTCAGAAAGAAGAGCGGAACGACGACCAGCGTCCCGGTCACCACCGACCCCAGGCGCCAGCTCCACACGGTGGGGCCGAACAGCCTGATCCACAAGCTCTGGAAGAGCGAGCTGGTCACCGGAAACGCGCCGTACACGCCCAGGTCGAACGGATTGGCGGGCAGGCCGCGCGCCAGATCGCGCGCCCAGGTCCAAAAGGCCCGTTCGTCACGCCACATATTGTTCGGCAAGTCGCCCAGGCGGTAGAGCGTCACGCCAAAGGCAAGCGGCAGCGCCAACAGTGCCGACCCAATGGAGCGGCTCCAACGAACAGAGATGGATGCCACTCCCAGGCCGCGATCCGCCAGCCACCAGCAGGCCGCCTGGACCGTTATCGCCGCCAGCCACAGGGGGACGATGGCCCAGTGGGTCGAATCCGTTATCGCGGCGAACATTACCAATTCCCAGAGCAAGACGCTCGATAGCAACAGCCCAAACTGACGGTACGAAAGGCGCGAGTGGGTTGCAGCGGGCGGCGGCTGGATGGAAAAGTTGGGCACACCCGGCAGCTCGAGCGACCGTCTACCCGCCCAGCCAATGAGCGTCATCCCAGCCAGCAGCAAGAGAAGGGCCGGCAGCCACACGCCCGGCCCCAGAGGCGCGTCCACGTGGAGAGCGGCCAGGCGGGGTCGCAGCCAGCTATTGAGCGGGACCAGCAAGGAGGGGACATCGTCCAGCGCCAGCACCGCCGTACCCCCGGCCAGGAGCAGCCAGCCGGCGCTGGCGATGGGGAATGTACGACGTTCCGGTTGGCTTTTCGCGGCTTGGGCGTTCACCTGCCATCCTCCGGCGCTCACAGTCGTCGGAACAGCGCCTGGGTCTCCTGCTCGAAGAAGCGGCGCACGTCGGGCCAGGATACCGGCTTGAGCATCTGGGGCATGGGGTCGGCTTCGGCGTCCTCAAAGTAGGCCAATGCTTTGATGAGATGCACGACGTTGACGTCTAACCCGGCGAACTTGCGCCGGTGCCACGCCAACGCCTCCGCAAGCGTCATTTCCGATTGGCAAGTAAAGTAGAGATCAATAAAGTCACGACGCGATCCTCGCTGCCCAATGGCCTCTATTTTCATCGCCGCCAGATCCCCTAACCCCACCAGCAGCGTATCCAGAACTCTTACCGGTTCGTCCGCCAACGGATAGCGATAGCGAAAGAAGCTGATGCGCACGTTCTCAAAAGAGCCAAGCAGGGTATCAGGCGCAAAGCGATCCAACCTAAAGCGTCCCAGATCGGTCAGGCGTCCAGCCAACTCCTCCGCGTCAAAAGCCTCTGGGCCGAAAAAGTCCAGATCCACCGAGCTCATGGCCTAACACTTTTAACATTCGCTCATTTTTTGCCCTGAAACTGTTC
>CAYMWP010000060.1:0-25988 GCA_964393895.1 uncultured Anaerolineales bacterium
CCGCGGTGCGGGCCGGCGCAAAGCGGAACGAATTTATGCATCGCTGCACTAAGCTAGAATTGCCAAAACGGAAATTGCCGAGTCACCACAGAGACACAGAGAAAACACAAATCTCGGTGTCCTCCGTGCCTCTGTGATGAAAAAGCGATCACCTCGAATAGACATCTGCATACTCGTGGGTAATCACCAATGAATCGGGTGTGTTTCAAATGAGTTGGGTAAGACCTCGGAGGTCTAATGAGATGTGTTTTCAGGCTCAAAAACTGCCCGAATCGGCGGTTTTGGGCGAGCACAAGCTCGACAGAGACCTCCGAGGTCTAGGGTCTCTACTGAAATGAAACACACCCCAATGAATCACACCCGGCTGTTGTGGGCATTGGAGGTATGCTGACCGTTTCCCCTATGGAGAAGGTAGACACTCAAAAGTGCCCTGCTTGCAGTGAGCAGGTCTGCCAAAGGTTTGATACGTCCAAACATGACGACCTCCTTTCTTGGCACTGCGTCGCCAAAAAACGCCTTCGCCGGGTCACCTGTCATCCTGGAGCCGGTGCACGATTTTAGGCGTTAGGTTTATAACCTAGACGTTAGAGTTATAACTACTCACAGTATACTACAAGTCATCCGCTTTGTCAAGTGCTTGGGGGAGCGTCACACATTGGGGATGAGCTCCTGAAAAGCTGGTGAGGTTCAGAGCTATGATTATTCCTGTTCAAAACTGTGTCAAGGGTACTCGTAACTCTTGTCCCTTTTTGGTGTTCATGATTGTGATATATTACACCGAGGAGGGAAACCAAATGAAACTATACGGACGCATCACCGGATGGGGCAAATCGGTGCCCGAACGCATCCTCACCAACCACGACCTGGAACAGATGGTGGACACTTCCGACGAGTGGATCGTCACCCGCACCGGCATCCGCGAGCGGCGCATCGCCGGGCCGGAGGAGACTACGTCCTCGATGTCGGTCGAGGCCTGTCAGCGGGCATTGGAGCGGGCGGGTGTGGGGCCAGAAGAAGTTGATCTCATCATCGTCGCGACCTCGACGCCTGACTACTTTTGCCCGCCGGTCTCTAGCATGGTACAGGATCGGTTGGGCGCGACCAGGGCGGGCGCTTTTACCCTCGTCGCTGGCTGCACCGGGTTCGTCTATGGCCTGGTGACCGCCAACCAGTTCATCGAATCCGGGCTTTACGAAAAGGTATTGGTTGTTGGGGTCGAGAAACTCTCGTCAGCCGTGGATTGGACGGATCGCAATACCTGCGTGATCTTTGGGGACGGCGGGGCAGCCGTTCTGATGGAAGCGAGCGATCGGCCCACGGGGATCTTGAGTTGCGAGCTGGGTTCTCAAGGCCAAGATTGGGACGCCCTCATCGCACCTGGCTATGGCACTGCCAATCCTTTCAGCGAGGAGACGTTGCGCAACCGCGACCATTACCTGCGGATGGACGGCCGGCGCGTATTCAAATTCGCTACCCGTAAGATGACCGACTCGGTCATCAACGTCGTGCGGGATAGCGGATTGACTTGGGACGACGTTGACCTGATCATTCCCCACCAGGCCAACGCCCGCATCATTGACTTGGCAGTGCGGCGTCTGAAAATAGCCCCGGAGAAGGTGATGGTCAACGTTGACCGCTATGGCAACACCTCGGCGGCCTCGATTCCGCTGGCGCTGTGCGATGCGTTGGAGGAAGGCCGCATAAAGTCCGGCGACCACGTAGTGATGGTCGGCTTTGGAGCGGGATTGACGTGGGCGGCGGCGGCGCTGCACTGGCAGCCGGAGCCGGCGGCGGAAGAGCCAATCGCTGTGGATGACTGGCCGCTGCTCTCGAACCTGTTCCAGCCGGTGACGCGGGTGCGGAACGTGGTATGGAGCACGCAGGTGAACGCCCGCGCCCGCTTGCAGGACATGGCATTGGCCGCCATGGTGCCGCTCAACCAGTGGCAGCGGCGCTTCAGGCGCGACTGATTGCTGCATTGTTATTTATCTCACACCGGCGCTGCCTGGGGACATTTCCCAGGCGGCGCTTTTTGCATTGCGGCACTTTGAGCGGGCCGGGGTAATCCGAATTTTGGACTCGGTGAACGTGGATTCTTGCTGCTCAACGTGAATGTGTTATAATCAGACCCAACGGCGTCCAGAGTTGTAGCGAGGAGAATATGACATCAGAAATAGTTGCGTGGCACAATCGCACGGTAGAAGCAGCGGTCGAGGATCTGGGAACCAGCGCGACGCTTGGACTGCCGACAGCCGAAGCTGAAACCAGATTGTCTCAATACGGCCCCAACGAACTGGCCGAACGCCCTCGGCCTGGCTTCTGGCAGTTGCTACTGGGCCAGTTCAGGGACTTTGTCGTCATTATCCTCATCGTCTCGGCCATCATCTCTCTCCTGCTGGGGGAGGTGGTGGAGGCCAGCGCGATCATGGCTATTGTCATTCTCAACGCCGTCCTGGGTGTGGTTCAGGAGAGCAAGGCGGAGGAGGCGCTGGCGGCGCTCAAAAAGATGTCCGCGCCCGAAGCTCGCGTGCTGCGAGAAGGCCATCGCGTCACCGTCCCGGCCCGCGAGCTGGTCCCCGGCGACGTCGTCTTTCTGGAGGCCGGGAACTATGTCCCGGCTGACCTGCGCCTGGTCGAAAGCGCCAATCTCAAAGTTGACGAGGCGTCGCTCACGGGCGAGTCGGTGCCGGTGGAAAAACGCGCCCGCGTTGCGCTGGCGGAGGACGTGCCCTTGGGAGACCGGGTCAACACTGCTTTTATGGGCACCACGGTCACCTACGGACGAGGCGCGGGCGTCGTCGTGGCTACTGGGATGCAGACGCAGATCGGCCTCATCGCCGAGATGATCCAATCTTACAAAGATGAAGCCACCCCTCTCCAGCGCCGTTTGGACCAACTGGGCCGCTGGTTGGGCTGGGGCTCGCTGGCGATCTGCGGTATTGTCTTCATCGAGGCGCTGGTGCAGGACACCAATCTGTCCATCATCGTCAGCCAGGGAGTAGGTTCCTATCTGATGCAGGCTAAGGAGCAGATTGTCGAACTGTTCATCGTCGCGGTCAGCCTGGCGATCGCCGCCGTCCCAGAGGGGCTGCCAGCTGTCGTCACCATCTGCCTGGCGCTGGGGATGCGCGAGATGGTGCGGCGCAACGCTCTCATTCGCCGCTTGCCGGCGGTAGAGACCCTGGGCAGCGCCACCGTCATCTGCTCTGACAAGACCGGCACCCTGACTCAGAACGAGATGATGGCCGTGCGGCTCTACGTGGCCGAGTGGCGGCTGGACGTGAGCGGCGAGGGGTATCAGCCCACGGGCGAGTTCGACAATTACGGCGATCCCGCCGATCCGCGCGACAATTCCGAGATCATGACCCTGTTGACCGCTGGACTGCTTTGCTCCGATGCCCTGCTGGAGCCGCTCGGTGAAGGGGCCGGCAGGCGGTATCGCATGGTGGGCGATCCAACGGAGGGCGCGTTGGTGGTGGCGGCGGCCAAGGCGGGCTTGTGGCGCGACGAGGTCGAGAAGCGGCAGCCCCGCGTGGCCGAAGTGCCCTTCGATAGCGAGCGCAAACGTATGAGCACCATCCATCGCGTGGACGGCGACTCCTCATACGTCGCTTACGTCAAGGGAGCGCCTGACGTCATGCTGTCTCTCTGTGATGCGATCCTGGAAGAGGGGGCAAACATGCCGCTCACGCCGGGGCGGCGCAATCACATCGAGAACGTCATCCGCGATTTGGGGCAGGATGGGTTACGAGTGCTGGCCGTGGCCCAGCGTTTCCTAGATCAGCTTCCTGACCAACCGGACGCTGGCGAGATCGAGAAAGACCTGGTATTGCTTGGATTGGTGGCGATGACGGACCCGGCCCGGCCAGAAGTCGGGCCGGCGGTGGAGCGAGCGCGGCGGGCCGGTATCCGCACCATGATGATTACCGGTGACTATCCCGATACTGCCCGTGCCGTCGCCCAGCAAGTTGGCCTGTGGCGGCCCGGCGGCGAGGTGCTCACCGGCGCGGAGTTGAACGACATCTCCGATGAGCAGTTGGCCGGGCGCATCGAAGACGTGGACGTTTTTGCCCGCGTATCTCCGCAGCACAAAGTGCGCATCGTCGAGGCGCTCAAGGCGCGGGACCACGTGGTCGCCATGACGGGCGACGGCGTCAACGACGCCCCGGCCCTCAAGCGGGCCTCCATCGGCGTGGCGATGGGCATCACCGGCACCGACGTCTCCAAAGAGACGGCCGACATGGTGCTGACCGACGACAACTATGCGTCCATCGTCTCGGCCGTAGAGCAAGGGCGCGTCATTTATTCCAACATCCGCAAGTTTGTGTATTATTTGCTATCCTGCAACATGGCCGAGATCATGATCATTTTCTTGGCTACCCTGGCCGGTTCACCATCGCCGCTGACTGCCATCCAGTTGCTGTGGCTTAACCTGCTCACCGATGGAGCGCCCGCGCTGGCGTTGGGTTTGGAAAAAGGCGACCCGGACATTATGGAGCAGCCGCCGCGTCCTGTGAACGAGCCGATCATCAACCGCTTGATGGTCATCGGTATGATCGTCCAGACGGTCGCCATCACGGCGGTTGTGCTGGCAGCCTACTACATTGGTTTGAGTTGGAATCCTTCCAATCTAGCGCTGGGCCGGACGATGGCCTTTGTCACGCTTTCGGCCTCCGAGTTGGTGCGCTCTTACACCGCTCGTTCGGAGCGCGTCTCACTGCTGCGCCTGGGCGTCTTTAGCAACAAGTATATGCAATACGCCGTGTTGCTTTCCCTCGTTCTCCTGTTCAGTGTAATTTACGTTCCTTTCCTCCAGTCAGTCTTTGATACGGTGCCGCTGGGAACGCGGGAGTGGGCCGTCGCTTTTCCGCTGCTGCTGGTGCCCGGTATCGCTGCCGAGATCACCAAAGCCATTGTGCGGCTATACGCCCGGCAGCGCGCCGCCATGGCTGCGGCTTAACGCCTGCTGGCAGGCCAGTCCGGTCAGGCCTCCGAGGTTCACGAAACCTCGGAGGCCTTTTTGTGCGAGTTGCAATTCTCTCGGGTATCCTGTAAAATAATACGCAAGCCAAATTCGTAGAATTAGGGTAACTACTCAGGCGCTAGACCTCCGAGGTCTTGGACAGCCTTTCACCCACCGTTGCTGCCGAAAATGGTTGGTGTTTCACACTTGAAACAGCTCAATCAAGACCTCAGAGGTCTGAATTGGTGTTAGGCTGAGTAGTTACGAATCAGGCAACCTGGTGCGTAAGGAGGTGTTGGGATGTTCAGAGAGAGGATACAGGCTAATTACGAGGATATGACCCCCAGTTTTCGCAAGCTAGCCGATTTCATCTTGCAGCGGCCGCTGGATATCGCCTTTATGACTGCCACGGAGGTGGCCTGCATGATGGGGGTGGATGCGGCCACCGTCGTTCGCTTTGCCCAGCATCTCGGTTACTCCGGGTTCAGAGAGCTGGTCAAAGAGATACAGGGGATCGTCAAGGCGGAGCTGACAGCATCATATACCGTTGACCTGGATGTCCCCGACGATGTGGATCTCTTTTGTAGCCTCCTGGAGAACGAGCGGCATATCCTGTCGCTGGCGCAGGCCCGTTTGACGGAGCAGGCCAACGACGTGCTCCCTACACTCTTGGACGCTCATCACATCTGGGTTTTGGGCCAGGGAACCTGCGCCCATCTGGCTGCTCTTTGCGCTTTTTCCCTGCAAGAGATTGGCTTGCCCGCTACGTCCATCCCGCCTGACCCCTTGACCGCAGCGACGAGCCTCAACGGGATCGGCGCCAAAGACGTGGTGGTGGTATTCTCGCTCACCGGGATGGACCTGGAAGTGGCCGATGCTATCCGCTTTGCGCGCCAGCGCGGGGCCAAGACGCTGGCCTTTAGCGCCTCTCCGGTCGCGGCGGCGGCTCTGGCGGCCGAGACGGCCATTATCTGTCCTGGATCCACGCAGGTACACGTGCCCTCTTTCACCGGACTGGCTGCAATGATCGTCGTGCTCGTCGCTGCGTTTGCGGCTCGCTATCCCGAAAAAGCGGCCAAGATGAAGGCCAGCATGCAGCAGGGATACCGCGAATTGCTGGAACTTCAGGCCCACAGCTCTGCGGAGGTGAACGTCGAGGAATTGTGGCGCGAGTTCTGAGTAATGTCCCGGGATCACGTTCTCGCCATTGACTGCGGCACACAGTCGGTGCGCGCGCTCATCTTTGACCTGCGTGGGAACCTGGTCTGTAAGGCGCGTGTGCCCATCGAGCCATACTTTTCTGAAAGGCCCGGTTGGGCCGAGCAGCACCCCACCTATTTCTGGGAGAACCTGTGCGCCGCCTGTCAGCAACTCTGGCAGGCGGCTCCCGTTACCAGGGAGGCGATAGCGGGCGTGGCCCTCACCACGCAGCGGGCGACGGTGGTCAACGTGGACGAACAGGGCCAACCGCTCCGCCCGGCCATCATCTGGCTGGATCAGCGCCGCACCGAAGGGTTGGAGCCGGTGGGCGGGCTGTGGGGCTTGGCCTTCCGCTTGAGCGGGATGACCGAGACGGCCGCCTACCTCCAGGCGGAGGCCGAGGCCAATTGGATCCGCACCTCCCAGCCCGAAATCTGGGCCCGCACCCACAAATACCTGTTCCTCTCCGGCTACCTGACCTACAGGCTGGTGGGCCGCCTGGCGGATAGCGTCGGTTGCCAGGTGGGGTACATGCCCTTTGACTACAAACGGCTGACCTGGGCAAAAAAGTCGGATTGGAAGTGGCAGGCGCTGCCGATGGACGAGCGGCTGCTACCCGACCTGGTCCCCCCAGCCGGGGTGCTGGGCGAAATCACGCCCCAGGCGGCGGAGGAGACCGGCATCCCGGCGGGGCTGCCCCTCGTGGCCGCCGCCGCTGACAAGGCATGCGAGGTGGTCGGGGCCGGCTGTGTGGAGCCGCACGTTGCCTGTCTCTCCTACGGCACCACCGCCACCGTCAACACCACCAGCCGCCGCTACGTCGAGGTCATTCCCCTCATCCCGCCCTATCCCAGCGCCGTTCCCGGGGCCTACAACCTGGAGATCGGAATCTACCGGGGCTATTGGATGGTCAGTTGGTTTCGCCACGAGTTTGGCCTGCGGGAGGAGCGTCTGGCCCGCGAGCGGGGCTGCGCGCCGGAGGAGCTGTTCGACGAATTGGTGGAGGCGACGCCGCCCGGTTCGATGGGGCTGATGCTCCAACCCTACTGGTCGCCGGGGCTAAAGTCTCCCGGACCGGAGGCCAAGGGCGCCATCGTTGGCTTTGGCGGCGTACACACCCGCGCCCACGTCTATCGCGCCATCCTGGAGGGGCTGGCCTACGCGCTGCGGGAGGGGTTGGAGCGCACCCAGAGGCGATTGCGCGCCCGCACAACCGAGGTGCGCGTCTCTGGCGGCGGGTCGCAGTCGGACGCGGCGATGCAGATCACGGCCGACATCTTTAACCTGCCCGCCAGCCGTCCCCATGTCTACGAGACCTCTGGGCTGGGGGCGGCGATGGACGCGGCGGTGGGATTGGGGTTGTACCCGGATTTCAAGACGGCGGTGGCAGAGATGACGCGCGTGCGTGATACATTCGAGCCGCGCCCCGCCGTGCGCGACGTTTACGAGGGATTGTACCGGCGGGTCTACAAACAGATGTACCGGCGGCTGCGCCCGCTCTACGACGAGATTCGGAGCGTCACCGGGTATCCGCCAAAGTAAAAGGGTGTGTTTCGTTTCAGTAGAGCCCCTAGACCTCCGAGGTCTTACCCAACCCATTTGAAACACACCCAAAGTAAAAGCTACCGTTCGGTGCAAGGGCGGGAGACTGGCAAAGGTTGTCAACACCTTCGCCAGGCTTTTTACCTTTTGGACACTTTTGTTGTATAATCTGATCAATATGACAGACCGCATAATCTCACCCCGACCACAAGAAGAGGAAATTCCCCTCGACAACGCCCTGCGCCCGCAGCGGTTGGCTGACCTGATCGGGCAGGAGCGCGTGCGGGAGAACCTTTCCATCCTCATCGAAGCGGCCAAGCAGCGCGGCGAGGCGCTCGATCACGTGCTGCTGTATGGGCCGCCGGGCCTGGGAAAAACGACGCTGGCCCACATAACGGCCAACGAGATGGACGCGCCTATCCGCATCACCTCTGGCCCGGCCATTGAGCGGGCCGGCGACCTGGCCGCCATCCTGAGCAACCTGCGCGAAAAAGAGGTGCTGTTCATTGACGAGGTGCACCGCTTGGGCCGGGCCGTCGAAGAGATCCTCTACCCGGCGATAGAGGACTTTGCGCTCGACTTTGTCATCGGCAAGGGGCCCAGCGCCCGCTCCATCCGGCTCAAGCTGCCGCGCTTCACCGTGGTGGGGGCCACCACCCGCTTGGCGCTGCTGACCGCGCCGCTGCGCACTCGCTTTGGCGCTATCTTTCGCGTGGACTTTTACGACCAGGAGGCGCTGGAGGCCATCGTGCGCCGCGCCGCGTGGGTGCTAAAGGTAGAGATAGACGACGGAGGGGCGGCCGAGATCGCCCTGCGCGGGCGGGGCACGCCCCGCGTGGCGCTGCGGCTGCTCCGGCGCGTGCGCGATTTTGCCCAGGTGCGCGCCGATGGCCGCATAACCGCCGAGGTGGCCCGCGATGCGCTGAGTCTGCTGGACGTGGACGAGCGCGGGCTGGACGACCTGGACCGGCGCGTGCTGCGCGCCATCGTCGTCAAATTCGACGGCGGGCCGGTGGGGTTGGATACCGTCGCCGCCGCCGTGAGCGAGGAGCCGGACACGATCATGGACGTGGTTGAGCCGTACCTGTTGCAACTCGGATTCCTGGATCGCACACCCCGGGGGCGCGTGGCGACGGCGCGGGCTTACGAGCACCTGGGCGTCCCCTACCGGCGAGCGGAGCAGCCGGCGCTGTTGTGACGATGGATAGAGTATGATGGAGACGGCAGGCAAATTCCTGATGATCGCGGGCGTCGGATTGCTCCTGCTCGGCGGCATTCTGTGGCTGCTCTCGAAGGTACCCTTCCTGGGCCGCCTGCCGGGCGACATCCGCATCGAGAGACCGGGCTTTACTTGCCTCATCCCGCTGGTCAGCTCGATCATCATCAGTATTTTACTGACGATTCTGCTGAACGTCGTCGCGCGGATCATCAATCGTTAGGAACAGGTCTCGCGCTCTTTGATTTCACGTCTGGCTGCCTGGCGGCTTGCAGCAGTTGCGGGGAGTTTCGCTATGGGTCATCCCTCCGTAACACAACAGGGCCGGACATCACATCCGGCCCTGTCTCGCGCACACCAGGATATCGCTACTCGACGATGAAACTCCCCGTCCACGCTGGCCGGTTGGGCAGCGGCGCCATCTCCTGCCACGCCTCGTCGGTCAGCCGGTCGTCCAGCGGCTGCTTGAACTCGTAGTAAGAAAAGACACCCCCCATAGCCACTACTTGCTGCCCCTCCACCAGCACGACGACGTAGATGGGCAGGGCATCGCCCACACCCTCCTCCAGCACCTGACCGGTGTTGGCGTCGGTGTGCACGTCGGCGATGAGGGCCATACGCTCGTCAGCCTCCGACGTGATCTCCCCCTCGACCTCCTTCGAGAAGGTGGTCAGGTCTTCCAGCGTGTCGCCGATGAAGCGGATGGTGGCGTACTCTTCGTCGCTCAACCCCTCGCCGCGCAGTTCCTTCTCGCTGATGGTCTTGAGCGCCAGCAGCAACGCCTCCATACGATCCAGCTTGTAAGCCATCTCGTCGTTGAGCAGACCGCGCTCTCCCAGGCCGGCCCGCATCTGGGCGGTTAGCGCGGCCAGCCGGGCATAGACCTCCGGCTGTGGTTCGACGTAGCCCCGGGCCGGTTCCGGCTCGAGCGGGGCACTCTCGGCGAGGATGGCGTAGGATTGCTTGGCGTAGAGGATAGTATCGTGGCGCAACTCGGTCCAGGAGCCTAGCCAGGTGAGCGTCTCTTTGTCCGTCCAGGCCGGCGATTGCATAAAGGCTGGGTACCCCTCGCCCTTCTTTTCCAAGAGTGGGCGCAGGGTGTAGAGCCAGTTCCAGTAGAGGTTCTCGACCCACTGTTCCTCCGGCAGCCCGGCGAATTCATCCTGCAATTTAGCCAGTTGCTCGGCGTAGCCATCATAGTCGGTATCCCCCTCGGCGGCGAGGATTTCCAGCGCGCGCTCGCTGCCCAACACGGCCTGCACGTCCAGTCCGCGTGGAAAGCCCCGGATGGGGCCAACTGCGGAGGGAGACAGGGTGAACGGCTCGCCCGCTCCCCGGTAGAGGCCGACTTGGTCGTAGACCAATTGCTGGAACATGTAGCTATCGGGGATGAAACGCTGGCCCATGAAGCGGAAACCCATAGTCACTTCCTCGGGATCCTCGGTATCGCCGACGAGACCTCCGACGATGGCCGGAGGACGCAGTTCCTGAGCAGCAGCGACGAACTCGTCCAGTTTAGCCGCTTCGGCCAGCGCGACGCCGTCGGGCAGGCCGCCGTAGACCTGGTTCGCGACGGCGGCGTAATCGTAGACCGTCAGGTCATCGGCGGCGCCGACGAAGAAGGCGGTCGGCTCGTAGATGCGATCCCAGGTGTTGAGCGCCGGTTCGCTTCCGGCCTGCGCGTTGTAGAGCGCGCGCACGATGAGCAACGCTCCGCGCGTCTCCCGTCGTGCCGCTTCCGGGTCGCGCGGGACGGCGAGGTGGAAACCCATTCGCCCGTACCACATCATTGTCCGAAAGTAACGCTCGAAATCTTTGTTGCGGGTGTAGTGGCCGCGGGGGACGTATTGGCTATAGTCCTCACAGTAGTAATGTTTGCAGTCCTTGACGTTGCCCTCCTCGCGGTAGTGGTTAAAGATGGGGGAAAAGTCAAAGCCCTCGTGGGCCTCGATCAGCCCCAACTCTTGCTCCACCGCGTCGCGCACGGGGGCCGGCGCGTCGGCATCGGGGGTCAGCAGCTTGGTGGCGACGGAGAAAAAGGCCAGGTTTTGCCAGGCGGCCTCCTGCACAGGGCCGTCGGTAGAGACGTAATCGGCCTGAGCCGCCTCCAACAGCGCCGCGTTGAGCGATTCCAGGTCGGCGATAAAGTGCTCGACCTCGGCCAGCCGCAAGCTATAGTCGTAAAAGATGTGAAAAGCGTGGAGCACGGCGTCGGTGGTGACGAAAGCGGGGACGCCGGCGTCGTCGGCGTTCTTATAGATCTGATAGATCTGTTCGTACCCCTGTGGCGTGACGACAAAGCCGTTGGTCTCCAGCGCCGCCTGCTGCGCGTCGTTGAACCAGACCAATACATTCTGGTTGACGACCTCGTCCAAAGCGGGAGTGTAGGCGGGTGCGGCGGGCGTCACGTTCACCGGAACCGGCGCGTAAGCGGCAAAGCCGCCCGCGCGCGCGGTATCCACCGGCTGCGGGGGGGCGGGCGTGGCCGTCGGCCCTGGGGCGAGTGTCGGCGCTGGCGCGCAACTGGCGATCAGGGTGGCCGCCAGAGCGAATGAAAGGAATATGTGTTTGGTCATCGTTTCACCTCCAATTGTGAATTCAGGTGGGTGTGTTTCATTTCAGTAGAGGCCCTAGACCTCGGAGGTCTCTGTCGAGCTTGTGCTCGCCCAAAACCGCCGATTCGGGCAGTTTTTGAGCCTGAAAACACATCTCATTAGACCTCCGAGGTCTTGCCCAACTCATTTGAAACACACCCAATTCAGGTTCAATGCCTAGACGCACGAGGAGGGGGCAAAGTTCCCGATGACCGATTATCGCTTCTTGTAGACCTCGCGCCGATGCCCAACTAGATGGACCGTGATTCGCCGCGCGGAATGGTTGATAGTATACACAGCCCGGTAATCGCCAATTCGTAATTTGAACGCGCCTTGCCACTCGTAGCCGAGCGGTTGGGGTGTCAATGCCTCAAAATTATCAGCCATTCGGCGCAGTTTGTTTAGGATCCGTTGTGCGACGGGAGGGTCGAGTTCAGCAAGATCATCAACAGCCTCTCTCATCAGGCCAAGTTCGTACATCTCACCACTCCAGCCCCAAGCGGGCAGCGGCTTCTTTCGCAGGAATGGGCTTGGTTCCCTGCCGTTCAGCCTCCATCGTTTGGCGCAATCTTGCCTGGACTCGTTCGCGCAGATCCAGGCCTTCATCCGGGTCTCCTAACATCTCGAGAAGCTTGTTCTCGACCGTTTCCTCGATCATCAATTTGAACTCGCCCACAGTCAACTCGGCCACTGCAACCGCACTACTCGTATATGTACTCATTTCTGATTCTCCTATTCCTCCCGTGCTTGGTAAACAAGTTTACCATAGGTCAACAAACGGGACAAGATCAGGTCAAGGCCGCAGGTCGAGTTGCTCAATGTTCCAGAGTTCAGAGATTTGGGTTGGGTCGGGGGATAGGCCAATGACCAGTGAACGAGCCAGCGTGACCTTTTGGCGCTGGAAGAGGGGCAACACCGGCAGGCGTTCGGAAAAGATGCGCTGCGCCTCGATGTGCGCGGCGGCGTACTCCGCACTGCCAGGAAAAGCCGCCAACGCTGCCAGGCAGGCGGTATCATACTCGTCGTCGAGGAAACCGACGACGTTCGGCCTGTCCCAGCGGCCGGCGTCCGGTATCTGGCTGCTCAGGAACAGGTCGCACAGCGGATCGGGAGTGGCTCGCCAGGAGAACTGCGCCAGGTCGAAGCGACGACCAAAGAGCGCGCCCTCCGGCCCTGGCTCGAAGAGCGTCTCGGGAGGCCAACTTTCCACACTGGCCTGGATGCCGCACTCAGTCAGGTTCTCCCGGATGAGGTGCGCCGCCTGGACGCGCAGCGGGTCGTCGGTGGTGTGATAGCTGACCTGGAACGGCGTCCCTTCGGCGATGCCGGGGATGTTGTGCGCCTCGCGTGCGCCATCGCCATCCTCGTCGTACCAGCCGGCGTTAGCCAGTAGCGTCTGGCCTGCGGCCGGGTCGTACTCCCAGGTGGTCAGCGCGTCGCCGGCGTGGAGGGGGTGCTCGGGGGGCAGGTAGCCGTGCAATACCCGCTCCGCCAGCGCCGACCGATCTAGGCAATGGGCGATTCCCTGCCGCACCCGCACGTCCTCGAAAAAGTCGTGCCGCTCGTAGCCCGGGGCCGGGCTTATGCCAAAGGCCAATAACTCCCAGCGTGAGTCACGAGTGACGAATAACTCGATCGGGGGCTGGTTGGGCAGCGCGGCGAGCACCATATCGGCCGTGTCGTGGGTGACCACATCGCAGCGACCGGACAAGAGTTCCCGCGCCAGTATCGTCGGATCGGAAATGAAGCGAAATATGACCTCGTCCAGGTGGGGCAATCCCTCTGCGGCGCGGAAGTAGAGCGGGTTGCGCGCGACGGTGAGGTGGTCGCCGCGCACCCACTCGCGGAGGACGAAAGGTCCCCAGCCCAGTGGTCGCCGCGTCGAGCCTTCCGCCGTGAGCAGGTCGGCTGCGGGGACGTTCCCCCAGGCGTGGCGGGGCAGCGGATGCCAGAAATTGAGATAGTAAAAGTGGTCCAGCAATCCGGGCACGCCGCTCCAGACGACGGTGCGCGCGTCGGCGGCGCGGTAGCCAGCGGTGCGGAGGATGGTGTGTTTGTCGGCTGAGGTAGCGGCGGCGAGCTCGAAGGAGTAGACCGAGTCGTCGGCGGTGAGCGGCGCGCCGTCGGCCCAGTTCAGGTTGGGTCGGAGTGTGAAGGTGACGACCATGCGCTCCATCAGGATCGGCGCGCCGTCAAAGGTCACGCGCTGTCCCTCGGCGTCCTCGACCGTCACGCCGGGAGCCAATTCGGCCACGTCCCCACCGGCGGAGAGCACACGGTCGCCAGACTGGACGGCGAGGGTCTCCAGGGCGGCGCTGCCGTCGGCAAAGCTGGGCAGGTCGGTGAGAATGACCGGTTGGTGAGTGTAGGTGCGGTTATCGAGCGGCCCGTCGTAGATGGCCTGCCAGATGTGTCGGGCGGACGCACTATCGCTGCCGTAGAGGTAGAGGCTGTCAGGCTCGTCGGGCAGGCAGACGGTGAGGATTTTCGGCTCGGGCGTGGGGGAGGGGGTGGGCAAAGGCACGGAGGGCGGCGGCGCGGTCGGCTCCGTACACGAGGCGCACAAGATCAGGACGATCGAAATAACGAGTGGTGTGCGGGTCTTCAAGATTGGGAATTATCCTCCAATTGGACCACATCCATAGAAAGAGCCGGGGTAGCTCACTCCCATTCTACTTTTCGGCGTGACTCTTGTCAAGCGACATTCGCGCTGTCTGTGCGAGAATAATCACGCTACCTGGAACTTTGTGTGACGGAGGGAGAGATAGAGCCGAGGGGCGGTGCTGCCTGGCTTGACATTAAGAACGTTTGTTCGTATAATAACGGGAGGAGGTTGTGATGGACGCACTGGCGAAACTCGAGCTGCTGGGGCCGCCGACGTGTTTCGAGCCGGCCGAGGAAGTGGGAGCGCCCCAGTCACCCGGCAGGCGGGGGGACGATCTAGCGGGCGCCATCCACAATGCTGTGATGCCCAACGGCAAGCGCATCGCGCTGCTCAAGACAATGCTAACCTCCGCCTGCGAGCGAGATTGCGCCTACTGTGCTTTTCGGCAGGGGCGCGACTTTCGCCGCGCTACATTTACCCCCGATGAACTGGCTTCCCTTTTCATACAATTGCACCACAAGGGCATTGCCGAGGGCCTGTTCCTCAGCTCTGGCCTCGCCGGGGGTGGGCCTCGTGTCCAGGATCGTATTATCGCCACGGCCGAGATCCTGCGCCGGCGCTATGAATTCCAGGGATATATGCACGTCAAAATCATGCCAGGCGCGGAGCGGGAACAGGTGGCGGCGGCGATGCGGCTGGCCGACCGGGTCTCGGTCAACCTGGAAGCACCCAACGCCGAACGGTTGGCCCGACTTGCCCCGCACAAACTCTTTGCCGAGGAGCTATTGCAGCGGCTGCGTTGGATCGAGGAAATTCGGCGGGAACTGCCCGGCCGGTGGCCCAGTTCCACTACCCAGTTCGTCGTCGGCGCGGTCGGTGAGAGCGACGTGGAACTCTTGACCACGACCGAGTACCTGCACCGGCAGGTCGGCTTGGCGCGCGCTTACTTTAGCGGCTTTTCTCCGGTGCCCGATACGCCGCTCGAAGACCACCCCCCTATGCCCCCCTTGCGCGAGCACCGGCTGTATCAATCCTCATTCCTTCTGCGCGACTATGGCTTCACCGTCGAGGAACTTCCTTTCGACACGGGCGGCAACCTCCCGCTGGAAAGCGACCCCAAGCTGGCCTGGGCGCAGCGATATCTGGCTCATGCACCAGTAGAGGTCAACACTGCTGGCCGGCGCGACCTGCTGCGTGTGCCCGGCATCGGCCCTAAGGGCGTGGAGCGCATCCTGCGCGAGCGGCGGCGTGGCCGGCTGCGCGATCTGGCCGACCTGCGCAAGTTGAGGGTCATCACCCGGCGGGCCGCGCCTTTCATTTTGATGGACGGTCGCCGCCCGGCTCGTCAATTGACGTTGGGGATTTGAGATAGGGGATTTAGCATGACTGCCCCCACGTTTGACGAGATCAAGCGCCAGCGAGAGTTCAACTACCGCCGCACCCCTGAGCGGCGGTTGCACACCATCAAAGAGGCGCAAATCTTTGTCCAAGAGATGGGCTTTTGCCACTTTTGGCCGATCAAGGGAATAGAGACGCCCAATTTGTTCCACGCCATCGCCGGGCGGGTGCGCCCCGTGCCGATGGAGCACGCTGATCCAGACATCAGCAAGTGCTGGGGTTGGAAGGACGACGCGCTGGGCAAAAGGTGGTGGTACTATGGCAAGCTCCTGCGAAGGCGGGCTACGCTGGTTTCGCTAGACTTGCTGCCCGCTTTCTATGCCCTCAGCGAGAATTTCGGCAGCCTCGACGACTACCTGCAGGAGTACCGGGACGGCAAGATGACGGCCGAGGCCAAGCAAATCTATGAGGCGCTGCTGGAGCACGGGCCGCTGGACAAGGTGCGCCTGCGGCGCGAGGCGCGGCTGACGTCCGATAGCGCCAAGAGCCGGGTGGGCCGGGCGCTGGTCGAGCTGCAGGTCGGACTGAAGGTGCTGCCCGTGGGGGTGGCCGAGGCAGGGGCCTGGAACTACGCCTTCGTCTACGAGCTGTTCCAGCGCTGGTTCCCCGAAATCCCAGAGCAGGCGCGCGAGATTGGGCGCGGAGAGGCGCGGCGGGTGCTGGTGCAACGGTACCTGGACAACGTGGTCGCCGCAGACCACAAGATGATCGCCAAGGTGTTCCACGTGCTAAAGTGGACGCCGAAAGAGTTGGATCGCACCCTTGGGACGCTTCTTGACGAAGAGGTTATTCGGGAAGTGGAGGTTGAGAAGGGGGCTCGTTGCTGGTTTCAGAGCGTGCCTTGAAACTTGCATTGTAGGTCTGGTACATTTGTGACCATTGCCAAAAACCGTTTGCTTCATTCTGGCGCTTTACCTCTTTCATAGCAGATTGTGGTATAATTGAAGACACCCAAGTGGGTATCAAGGACAGTCTGGTGATCTGATCCAGAAGGAGCTGTCAAATGAGTGTCGAAGTTCATACCCTAACACCTCAATCGGGCCAGTTGGCCATTGATGTCCATCTTTCGGCCACGGTGAACGTCACAGCGTTTAGCGCCCGGCAAAAGGTCACAGGTTTCGTTGCCGACGAGATCAGCACAAATATGCACGCTGGTGAGCCAAGGTTGGTTGTCAGCGAGCGTATCTTGTGGCGTGTACCCGTTATCCTTTCTATGCCTCCCAATGGCGATCGAGGCGAGGTCGGCACAATAGATGTGGATGTCGAGACCGGCCAACTGGTTGTCAACCAGTCACTCATCGAGGAGATTGTGCAGCGTGCCGAGTACCTTGCTGAACATCCCACATCAACCTCAACGTAGCGATGGAGATTGCCTAGCAGCTTGTGCTGCAATGGTATTGGAGCACCTCGGCATATCTGTTGGCTATGATCGCCTGCTTCGGTTGCTGGATGTGAAACCCTACGGCGCGCCAGGTTCGCGTTTGAAGAACTTGGGCGACCTCGGCGTGAACGTTCGCTATGCACTGGGTACGTTGCAGGAATTGCTCGAGTATCTGGCCGATGGAAAGTCGTGTATCGTGCTCGTTCGTACTGGGCAATTGCCTTACTGGGATTATGCCACCGACCACGCGATAGTCGTCATTGGTTTCGATGAAGAGGCAGTATACGTGAACGATCCGGCCTTTGAGCAAGCGCCCCAGCGCGTTCCCCAAGCCGATTTCGAACTTGCCTGGATGGGGTTCGACTATCGGTACACGGTGATTTGGCGTTGAGCATGGTTTAGCCCTCTTTCCGCTATAGTTCCCGCTTTGTGGTAAGCTGTCAATAGTTCAACCAACTCCTGCAATACGTAGAATGGAGGCAGGCAGGGCTGCCGTAGTTCTATGGTACAATTTCCCCGAGAACTATGGCTCTCTCGACGACTATCTCCAGGAATACGCCGACGGCCTGATGACGGCCGAGGCCAGGGCAATCTACGAGGCAATTCTCGAACATGGGCCGCTAGATACCGTCCGTCTGCGTCGTGAGGCACGAATGAGCGCCGCGAGCGCCAAAAGCCGTTTCGACCGGGCGCTGGTGGAGCTGCAAGTGGGACTAAAAGTGTTGCCCATTGGCGTGGCCGAAGCCGGGGCATGGAACTATGCGTTAATCTATGAGATTGTGCAGCGACACTTCCCCGAACTACCAAAGCAAGCACGCAACATCAAGCGCAATGAGGCCCGCCACACACTCCTGCCAAGATATTTGGACAGCGTGGTTGCCGCTGACCGGGCGATGGTTGCCAAAGTTTTTCACGTCTTCAGATGGACGCCAACTGAACTGAATCGTACTGTCGCTACATTGCTGGAAGAAGGCGCAATCCAAGAAGTAAGTATCAAAGGCCTGAAGCGACCCCAGCTCGTTTCGAGCCGTGCTCTGGATCGGACGTAGTAAGGTCTTGCCCGCCATCGAGGCACGCGTTCTGACCCTCGGAGGTGACTGATCTTACCATCCAGTATCGTATATTGGCTCTTGCTTTGGGATCCTCTTTGCCTCAGCCTCTGTACCTATCCTCATCACGCCCAGTTCCCCGGCCATCTTGATCGCACAAACGCGGGGCAGCAATTCTCATTGCGTCATTGCGAGCCCCGGGAAAAACGTCCGGAGCTCGCAATGACACCTCAAATGTAACTGCTCAGCTCAGACCTCCGAGGTCTTTGACAACCGTTTCGCCCACTGCAAATGTTTAAAACGGCCAATGTTTTGCGCTTGAATAAGCTGCAATGAGACCTCGGAGGTCTAATAGCTACCAAGCTGAGCAGTTACCCTCAAATTGAGAATTGCTACACACGGGGGCTCCACCCGGCATCCTGGGGAATACCCAACTTGGCGTACACATTCGAGAGATGGTTGCGGATGGTTACCGGGGAGATCAACAGCCGATCCGCGATCTCACAGTTCGACATCCCCTCTCCGGTCAGGTACAACGCATCCAGTCGGGGCGTTTATCGCTTGGAGTTCGATCAATCGGAAAACAGACTCGCTGCGAAAGCCCGTACCTTCTTCCCATTGAAAAATGCCCCGCGGCACACTATAATATGATTGGGTCCTCGTGTGCTTGGCCGTGCTGACCACACGGGCCGCATAGCTGCGCTCGCTCGGGCGCGGGTCTTTTCAATGCCTGGAGCCATTCGAAAGGAGCAACATGAATTCTCTTTACAAACCCTCGTATCGCGTGTTGTTGATCGTCGGTCTGGGCCTGGGAGCCATAGCCCTGCTGCTGACCGCTCTGTCCCTGCCGCTGCGCGCCGCGCCGGCCGACTATCCGTTCCCTGCTGGGGAAACCCTCACCCCGCTCGGCGCGGGCCAGCCCGACGCGCTGCAACGCCGCAACGCTTACAAGGAACTGTGGCACCACCTCTACCACCACGACCATCCCGACCTGGCCTGGACCGCCGTCACAGCCACTGTGAATGGCAGCGACTATGCGCCGGGCGCCATTCTGGGCGACCTGAGCGGCGATTTTGCCCAGGTGACCGCGTCCGGGGCCTTTAGCGTGCCCCGCTCCTTCGCCCTCCACCCGCGCCGCGTCGCCCTGTATTACGGCACCGCGCGCGACGAGTTTGACCAGCTCGTCGTCTGGGAGGAGGGAGATTTCGAGCAACTCTTCCGCGTCTACCTGTGGTGCGAGGAGACGCCATCCGGCTGCCCCTACTTTGACACTCTCACCGAGACGCAGATCGTCTCCGACCTGGCGGACTATGACGTGCTGATCCTGCCAGCGATCCGCGTCGGCTACGCCGGCGAGGTAGTTGCCGCCCTGGGACCAGACGGCCTGGTCGCCATCCACGACTTTGTCGAGAGCGGCGGCTTTCTCTACGCCCAGTCGGACGCGGCCTACGTCGCCGAAGCGGCCGGGCTGGTGGCCGCCGGCACTGTAGACCTGGATACCCGTGTCACCGACCCGGACAACGCAGGCCAGTTGGACGTCCTCCTGCCCGATCACCCCCTGGCCTTCTCGTGGCTGGCCGACGAGACCTACGTGCTCGACGAGCCGCTCATAACCGCCACGGCCGGCATCAGCGTCGTCGCCACCTTCGCCGACACCTCTCAACCCGGCTCGGTCGCCATCGGCGTGGCCACGCCCGGCGACGGGCGCGTGGTGCTCGTAAACGGGCATCCCTCCGACGACATCGCCTACCACCCACAGGTGCTCGACGCGCTGCTGTGGGCCAGCGCGGAGCGGGCGGGCATCTATGGCACGCTGTGCCAGCAGTACTCGGACGCCGTGGGATGTGACACGATCCCAGCCTACGAACCGGGCGTACCCGTCGCCGTCACCACCACCTTCAAGAACTATTGGGACGGCCCGCTGGCCGACGTCGTGATCACCGAGACGCTGCACGAGGGCTTTACCACGACGCTGGGTGACATCTCCCCCGCGCCGGCCAGCCTCGTCGCTAACCCCGACGGCACGGCGACCATTGTGTGGACGGCGAGCCAGGCCCTGCCCGGCGACACGCACTTTACCTACGTCGCCTACACCAGCGCACCCTCCGGCACCGCGCATCACGCGCTGGTCAGCACCGCCCGGGCCGACTATGTGGATGCTTTCTGGCCCACCGAGTACCATCCGGCGGGCCTCCCGCGCCACGTGGTGCGCAACGAGCTGTGGGTGAACGCGCTCATGGCAGCGCGCCTGGTCGGAGATCGAGACATCGAGCTGGACGGCCTCTACCCGCTGCCGGCCGAGGGCTACTATTTCGACATCGCTCTGACGTTGGAGAACAAGGAAGAGACCGGCGCGGATCACGTCGTCGTCACCGACGTCGTGGCGCTGCTCTCGCCCATCGTGGACGTGGACGACCAGCGCATCGTGCCGCAGGTGATCACCGATAGCTGGGGCATCAGCGACACCGACTCGCTCTCGCAGAGCCTGTTCGCCGCAAACGAGGTCTTTTTCTACGACACGCCGGTCCCCATCTACCCCCTGCCGGATCACATGGACGGCGTGGCGATCCCGGCCACCGGCACCTTTTACACCCTCACCGCCTGGGAGAACGGCCCGCGGTCGGTCTACACGTATACCGGGAACTTTACCACCACCGCCGGGCTGACCAACTCGATCGCCATCCCACCGGAGTATGCGGCGTACATCACCGTCACCGCCGAGGGCGACATCCTGCTCCCGGCGCTGACGATGGTGTGGGATTTTGGCGCGCTGCCGGCCTACGACTACCAGGAGCCCGCCGTGCGCTACGGTCTCTTTAGCCACGAGCTGCTCAACCGCACCGTCTCTTTTGCCAGCGACCCCGTCAGCCCCAGCCTGGTGCTGAACGGGTCCGGCGGCTCGGTCTATACCAATCTGGGCGGCCACCCCATCCCCTACCACGAGTATCTCTCCAGCGGCATCGTCCACATCCCCGAACCGCCAGAGATGCCGCGCGTGGCCTACAGGGACGTGTGGAGCCGTACGCAGGAGATGGAACTGCGCACCGTGTTCTACGACATTGTGCCCTTCCCGCCGCCGGAATACCACGCTGTGGTCAACACCACCTTCGAGATGAAGGTCGACCGGGATGGCGACGGGCGCGGCGAGGTGCGCGAGCTCGAGTTCCCCGCCCGCGAGGGAGCCGACCTGGTGCTGTACCTCAAGTCGTGGTCCAACTTTCACCCCGACATGCCGCCGCTGGAGCAGGACGAGACCCTGATCGCCCAGGGCATGTTCCGCGGGCGCGGCTTTGCCCTGGAGCCGATGACCGGCGACTGGTGGAGCTCGTGGAGCTCCCCCGAGCTGCAAGGGGTGCCCAACGCCACCATCCTGACCGACGTGGTCAGCGTGCCCGCCTACGACTATCTCTACTTCCAGCAGTACCTGGAGAGCCAGCAGCGCGAGGCGATCTATATCAGCGCCACGCTGGCCACCTATCCCGACTTTCACCGGGAAGGGGTGATCAAGATAGACGAGGGGGCGCGGTTTGTCTATCACCAGAAGGCGGTCGGCCCCAGCCGGTACGAGGTGTACGACAGCCACGTGCAGGCGGTGTTCGGCCTCTCCGCCGACGCCCGCACCCACAAGGCGGTGGCCCCGGTGCTCGTGGCCACTTTTGACGACCACGTCTACCACCTGGTGCGCATCGAGGATCCGTGGGACCCGCGCTGCGTGGGCTGGGAGCCGTTCATCAAGTCCTACGGCTTTGGCGACCTGGCGGCGACAGTCTACGTGGGCGGGCGACACGGGACGGAGCTGCTCTGGCCGCGCGTCGCCCCAGGCGAGGAAACCCAGATCCGCCTCGAGATCCGCAATAACCAGGACGGCATCACGCTGACCAACTTGACCATCACCCCCACCGCGCCGGCGGGCATCACCGTCACCGCTCGCAGCGTGACAGAGACGGAGGCCATCGAGCCGATCTTTTTCGACTTTCCGTTCCTGCACCAGACGGTGGTCGGCGACGGCTGGCGCACGGTGTGGTACTATGACGTGGCGGTCAGCCCGTCCTTTACCGACACGGGCAAGGTCCACCAGGTCACCTTCGAGGTCAGCGCCGACGGGCTGCCGGGTGACTTTGAGGTCCCGGCGGCCGAGATCGGCGTGGGCGACCCCGGCGCGTGCGTCAAGACGGTGTGGGGCCAGGCCACCGGCATGCAGCTGGAGGACCTGCTGCCACCGGGCGTCTCGCCGGAGGACGCACGCCTGGCCAACAGCGGCGAAGCGACGGCGCTGGAGGGCGCGTTGGCCGTGGGCGACGAGATCTCGGCCACTACCATCTTTGCCGACCTGCGGCCCGTCTCCTTCATCACCACGCCCGTTACAGGCGGCACGCTGGTCTCTTTCACTCTGCCCACGTCCGATACCTACGACGCGACTCAGATGCCGTGGCTGGAGGACGGGAACCGCCTCGGCGAGGTGTACGTCGTGTTCAAGTCCCACGCCGAGTTGGAAAGCAGCGGCACCGAGATCATCAACTTTGGCCCCACCATCACCTACACCGATGACTTTGCCCAGGTGTACACCCACACGGGCGACCTGCAGACGGTGGAGGTTCACGGCGCGGTGCTCAGCGCCACATACACTGTGGAGGTCATCACCGACACGACCACGGGGGAGGTGGTGGCCGGCCCGGTGCCGGGCGTGCTGAACGAGGTGGCGGTGACCGTGGACGTGTTCAACTGGGGTGACTATATCGCCGACGACGGGGCGATCACCATCACCTTTGCCTCCGGCGTGACGCCGACGGCCATCAGCGGCGGCCTGCTGTCCGCCTCGGGCGCTGACTGGATCGCCGTCACCATCCCCGACATTCCGCCCGGCGGGCGCCACCAGGTCGGCCTGGTGCTCCAGTTCGTACCAGAAGGCGGCGGGCCGGTGTACCTGATCATCGCTCACACGGATGGGCGCTACGAGCATAACTTTGGATTCGCGGGCCTCTCGGAGCGCACGGTGGTCGTCGAGGACCGGCTGGCGGGGCCGCTAGAGATCGGCGCGGCTGCCCGGTTCGAGCACGTGTACCTGCCGCTGATCCTTGGAAGATATGCGGCGCTGCCGGACCTGATCGTCAGCGACATCGTCGTCACGGCGGACGACGTGCAGGTCACCATTGAGAACGTCGGCAACAGCGCCGTTACGGACGATTTCTGGGTCGACGTCTACGTTGATCCCGATCCCGTCCCCACCGGCGTCAACCAGGTGTGGTACGACGGCCGCTCGGAGCAGGGCATCGTGTGGGGCGTGACCGCCTCGCAGGCGCCGATAGCTCCCGGCGACGCCATCACTCTGAGGATAAACGGGCCGTACTATTCCGCCTTTTACAGCACGTTCGCCGGGCCGCTGCCCGCAGGCACCCAGGTGTGGGCGCAGGTCGACGCGGTCAATATAGACACCACTTACGGTGGTGTGCTGGAGACCCACGAGGCCGGCGGCGGGGCGTACAACAACATCGCGCAAGTCGTGGTGGGACAGTGACAGTAATTCCCGTTTTGAAGCCGCACCGCCGTAAAACAGGCGGTGCTGGCTAGTTTTTTCCTAGCATCGGCTCTTTTAGGCCGATGCACCTAAGCTAGAATTGCCAAAACGGGAATTGCTGGGACAGTGATGCAGCCAGAAGAGGAAATCGTCTGATGAGAAACTACCGGATCGGTCTGCGAATCGCCATACTCGCCTGCGCCACGCTGCTGGTCATTGGCATACTGCCGCTGGCCAGCGTGGCCCGGGCGGACCTGCCGCCCCGCCCCAGCCCGCCGCCGGCGGGTTCAGACGGCGGCAAGTCATCAACCGGCGTATCGATCGTGCTGCGCGCCACGTTTGGCCCTGGCTGGCCCTGGGACCGGGTTCACTGGCAGGAGCTGTGGACGGTGGTCGAATGGCAGGGTATAGAGGGAACGTGGCACCCTGTCGAGGGCTGGCAGGGGACGCTGGACGGGATCACTGTTGCAGAAAATGGGGACGTCGTCGGCGAGAAAGCGTGGTGGGCCTACGAGCCCAACCTGGGCAAAGGGCCATTCCGCTGGCTGGTATACGAGGGGCGCGCTGGTCGCCTGATCGCTGCCAGCGATCCATTCCATCTGCCGGAGCTTGTGAACCAGCGGGACGTCGTGGAGATTTCGTTGACGCACTGATTTTCGGACCGTGCGAGGGGATGCAGAGCAACGCGCTTCCCTACCATTCTATTTGGCCGGGGTTGACCCTGCTCCGATCAAGGAAAATGGCCTATAACACTCTCAGCCTGTTTTCCGCACTTTATGATAGCAAGTGTTCGTAGTAAGCGCGGATGCAGACATCCGTCCGGAACGAAGTAGAGTGCCATCGAACGCCACTCCGCTACGCGCGGATACACGGTATCCGTCCGTGGCTGACTACGAACCCCGCCCATACGAGAAATCTCAAAGTGCGAAGTATAGGCTCAGTAGACAATGGGAGTATGCACAGTCCCTACGCTACCGAGATGCAGTTTACCAATTCTAATACAGTTTCGTCAAGCGGCTTGTCAGTGTCTGGGTAAGGCACAAGATGCCCAGTTCGAGCTCACCGACGCCGTTTTGGCGTTAGTCTAAACTCGAGTAGGGTTATAGTCCAAGAACGAGGGATTGGGAAGACTGACGCGGGCGACCCTCACTCATTGGGGACAAGCTCTTGGAAGGCTGAGGCGGGCCACTGAAGGGCCAGGCCGCGGAACTAGTATCGTGCTCTGGTATAGAGTTCACTCTGCCCGCCACTCCTGCTCGTCATAGGCCGGTAGTTCGCAGCGCAGGGGTTTGTCTCGTCGCTTGCCCAGCTTGTATCCGGCCTGCATCAACTGGTGGACCTCGCTGGTTCCCTCGTAGATGACGGCGCCCTTGCTGTTGCGTAGATAGCGCTCCACGTTGTATTCGTCCGAGTATCCATAAGCACCGTGAATTTGCACTGCCTCCAGCGCCGCTTTGACGCTGTGCTCGGTCGCGTACCACTTGGCCTGGCTCGTCTCGCGCGTGTTGCGGATTCCCTGGTTCTTTAGCCAACCGGCCTTGAGATAGAGCAGCCGCGCTGTCTCGTACCAGAGCGACATGTACCCAATCTTTTGCTGGATCAGTTGGTGCTCGGCGATAGGCTTGCCAAAGGTCTTGCGTTCCTGGGCATAGGCGACCGATGCTTCCATACAGGCCCGGATCAACCCGGTCGCTCCCGCAGCGACGGTATACCGCCCGTTGTCAAGTGCGCTCATTGCGATCTTGAAACCCTCGCCCTCCTCGCCAATGCGGTTCTCGACCGGCACTGTGACATCCTGCATAGAAATCCAGCCCGTTGATCCGGCCCGCACACCGAGCTTGCCGTGAATATCGCCGGTGGTGACTCCCTCCATAGCGGTGGTGATCATAAAAGCGCTCAGGCCACCGGATGGTTTCGCCGCAGTTGGATCGGTGCGGGCGACGACCATGAAATTATGAGCCTTGGTGGCGAGACTGATCCACATCTTTTCCCCGTTGAGAATGTAGACGTCGCCATCGCGCCTGGCGGTGGATTGCATATTGGCGACGTCGGAACCATGCCCGGGCTCGGTGAGACCAAACCCGGCGTATTTCTCCCCTTTCGCCTGCGGAGTGAGAAAGCGTTGCTTTTGCTCCTCCGTCCCCCATTGCAAGAGCGCCATGCTGCACAATCCCATGTGTACGCTCATTACCACTCGTAGTGTGCTGTCAATGCGCTCCAATTCCTCACAGACTAACCCCAGAGTGATGTAATCAAATCCCTGTCCGCCATACTTTGCTGGGATATTGATTCCCAGGATGCCCAGTTCGGCCATGCGGGGAAGAACTGCGGGGGCCATATCTTGCTTGCGATCCCACTCACTAATGATCGGCGCCACTTCTTTTTCTGCAAAGCGGCGCACCATCTCGGCGGCTTGCCGATGTTCATCTGTCAATGCCAGATCCATAACACCCTGCCTCCTTTTGCAATAGGGTGTGTTTCGTTTAGGACACCTGTCCTCATACCCTAGCTTCGTTAATCAGCTT
>CAYMWP010000061.1:0-21927 GCA_964393895.1 uncultured Anaerolineales bacterium
CGCGGTGCGGGCCGGCGCAAAGCGGAACGAATTTATGCATCGCTGCACTTAGCAGCCGAGCCGAGATTGCGCCGCCGCTGCTGCGCCAAGCACGCCCACTTTGTCTCCCAACTCTGCCGGTGCGATCCGCACCGCTTGCGCCGCGGCAGGGAGAGCGTGCCGGGCGATGGCCTGCCTGACCGGCCGGAAAAGTCTCTCTCCAACGTTTGTCAGTCCGCCGCCGATGACGATAATCTGTGGATTGAACAGGTTGACCAGGTTAGTCATGCCTATCCCTAGATAATCCATCGCCTCGGTCAGAATCGCTTCGGCCTCTTTGTCCCCCCGGTCGGCGGCCTCGGCTACCAGCTTGGCCGTGATGCGCTTGGGATTGCCTTCCGCCAGGTCGGCGATCAGCGTGGGCGCGCCTTCTGCCACACGCTCGCGCGCCCGGCGGGCGATGGCGGTGCCGGAGGCCAGTGCTTCCAGGCAGCCTCGGTTGCCACAGCCACATAGCGGCCCGCCGGGCATAATAGTCATGTGGCCGATTTCGCCCGCTCCTCCACTATCGCCGTGGTACAGGTCACCGTCGAGAATCAGCCCGCCGCCGATGCCGGTGCTGACGGTGACATAGATCACGTGGGCCGCACCGCGCCCGGCGCCAAAGCGGTGCTCGCCCAGGGCGGCCGCGTTGGCGTCGTTCTCCAAGAAGGTCGCTATGCCCAGGCTATCTTCGATCAGTCGCTTGAGCGGCACGCGCTCCCAGCCCGGCAGGTTGGGCGGCGCTAACACCACGCCAGCCTCGAGGTCTAGCGGGCCTGGGGCGCCGACCCCCACCGCCGCCACCTGTGATTCACTCACACCCGCCTGGGCCATCACCCGCCGAGCGCCATCTAGCATGCGCCTGATGACGGTCTGCTCTCCTTCCGCCGCGAGAGTTTCCTGGTAATGGTGGGCTACGATGGCTCCATTGCCGCCCACCAGCCCGGTGCTGATCTTGGTGCCGCCCAGGTCAATGCCGATGAATAGCGAATGGGCGAGTAGCGAGTTGTCCTCTTGTTTTCTCATTCCCTCACTCCGTTGCGCAAAATTATTGCAGTGTGAATGTATAGCACATAGCTTTTACTCTGTCAAGCTCGTCTCGACGCCAACCGTGTCGTTGGTACTGTGGTACTATTGACCTTGTTACCCCCGCAATATACAATGGGACTGTGCAATGCAAGCTCCGTTTGGGCCAATCTATAGTTGAACAAAGGAGTTAAAAATGAATCGCAATAACCGTAGAAAGGTAATCGGCGTGGTGCTCGTCGCGGTTGTCATCGCCGGCCTGGCGGTAGTGGTTGCCGGCGCAAGTCCGCTCGATCCTGCTACGCCCCCACCTCCACAAGGCGGCGCTAAAGTCAGCGAGCCGCAGTTCGCTCCACTGCGGCCGGGGTCGTTGGATGAACTGCCTCCTGGCACGGGCTATAGGCCGCCGCAGATGGACCTCTCCCATTTGAATGGGCAAAAGCTGCAAGGGGTTTCAGCGCCCCAGGCGCCGCCGTCAAGTTGGGATTGGCGCACTCAAGGCAAGGTCACCGCGGTGAAGAACCAGAGTACGTGCGGGGCGTGTTATGCCTTTGCCGCCCTCGGTGATTTCGAATCCCAACTTCTGACAGATAGCGCCGGCACTTTTGACCTCTCGGAGAACAATGCCAAGGAATGTAACTGGCGTGAGATAAACAACACGCCTGCTGGTTGGGGAGGATGTGGCGGGGGTAACTACTATATGCTGGCCAGCTTGTTCTCGCAGAAAGGGACGGTGTTGGAGGCGGACGATCCGTATTCGACCAGCGACAGCGGCCCTTGCAATGGGAGCTGCTCTTACCAGCAGACTCTCCTGGATTGGCGCATCATCTCTGGCAACGCGGTGCCACCCACGGGCGTGTTGAAGCAATACATCTACGACAACGGCCCGGTCTATACGACGCTGTACGCCGGCCACAATGACGCCTGGCAGACTGAGTTTGGTTATTACGACGGTACTTATGTGCTCTCCTACTCTGGAACAGAGACTCCCAACCACGCTGTGCTCATCACCGGTTGGGATGACGATCTCCTTGGTTCAGGCAGCGGCGGCTGGATCGTGAAAAACAGTTGGGGCACCGGCTGGGGAGATAGCGGCTATTTCTACATCGCCTACGGCTCGGCCAGCATTGGCATGGATTCCTCCTTCGTGTACGATTGGCAGGATTACGACGCCAACGGCGGCGTCTGGTACTATGACGACGACACCTGGGGGAATGATTCGGGGTATCCTCCCACCACCACCGCCTGGGGGTTGGCCAAATTCACCCCTGATAGGGATACGTCCGTCACGCGGGTCGAGTTATGGACCACGGCCGTCTCTACGACTGTTGACGTCTATCTCTACGATAGCTTTGACGGGACGACGCTGGGCACCAAACTGGGCGAGGTGTTAGGTACTACCTACAACGAGGCAGGTTATCACTCGGTGGAGCTAGGTTCACCTGTGGCTGTGAGCAACGGCGACGACGTGGTCGCGGTGGTAAAGTTCGCTAATCACACCGGGTATACCTATCCTGTCCCGATTGACTGGTATGGCCCCAGTGAGTATGGAAACGGGCGCACGTACACCAGCCCCAGTGGCAACGCAGGTACGTGGAATGAATCTACGTATGACGTCGCCATTCGTCTACGCTGGAGCAACGGGTTAGATGTCGCCATCAGCAAGCAACTCGTCGGCCGGGGCCACGAGCCTGGCGACCCCGTCACTTTCACCCTCGCGATCGAGAATAAGGGCTTGGACCTGGCGACGAACGTGATCGTCACCGACGCGCTATCGAGCGACATCCTGACGCCAACTTGTGATTCCTCATTGAGCATCACAGAGCGCGGCGTCGTGAGCTACTCCTGGGATTTGCCAGACCTGACGGGCGGTGAATCGGGCGTGATCACCATCTATGGCACCATCAGCCCCACGATGCCGATCACCGGCATGGCGATTTGGAACACTGCCATCGTCAGCAGCGATGGTGACGACTCTAATATCGCCAACAACACCAGTACGGCCCTGATTGGAGGAGAGCGAGTCTACTTGCCTCTGGTTATGAGGAATCACTAGTACGACGCGCGATTGCCTCTAGAGGTTGCTTATGCCAACGCCCATAGCTATATCTAGGCTATGGGCGTTGGTTCTACCATCACCTCCCCCAACATCGAACTTGAGACTTGGGATTTGAGACGTGAGACTATGGACATTTTAAACCTCCGCTGGTGGGGCTGGGGCACGCAGGATCAGGACTTTTCGCTGGAGGGCCGCCCGTCATTTTGGCCCACGCTCCAGGAATGGCTCGAGCTACCCGATGATGCGATCCGGCGCGAGACACCCCCTGTCCCCCTGGAAGAAATTGTGCTGCGTCCGCCGCGCCTGGACGATCCTGTCCTGCATTCTCTGCGCAGATTACTGGGCGAGGATGTGGTGTACAGCGACCAGCTCTCGCGCGTCGAACACGCCTACGGCAAATCTTACCGCGATCTGATCCGCATCCGCGCCGGGCACATCCCCACCCCGCCCGACGCCGTCGTCTACCCTGCCGACCAGGGACACATCGCATCCCTGCTGGCCTGGGCCGCCGACCGTGACATTGCTATCGTCCCTTTTGGCGGCGGCAGCTCTGTCCTGGGTGGCGTGGAGCCGGCCCCGGGCGAACGTCTCACCATCACTCTCGACCTGGCCCGGCTGGATCGTGTGCTGGCGGTGGATCCGGTCTCGCGCACGGCCCGCATTCAGGCCGGGGCCACCGGCCCGGAGGTGGAGGCTCAACTGAACGCTCGGGGTTTCACGCTGGGTCATTTCCCTCAATCCTTCGAGTTCTCCACTCTCGGTGGTTGGATCGCCACCCGCTCGGCCGGTCAGAACTCTATCGGCTACGGCAAGATCGAGGCGCTGACCCAGGCCGCGCGGGTCGTCACGCCGGTCGGCATCGTAGAGACCAAGGACACGCCGGCCTCCGCCGCCGGCCCCAGCCTGCTGCAATTGCTCCTCGGCTCCGAGGGCGCCTATGGCGTCATCACCGAGGCCACGATGCGTATCCAGCCCTTACCGGAGGTGCAGGATTATCGTGGCATTCTGTTCCACAACCTGGAGGACGGCATCGCCGCGTTCCGCGACCTGATGCAGAGTCCGGCGCTGCGCCCGGCCATCATCCGCCTCTCTGACGCGCCCGAAACCGCGGCCCAAGCCGTGATGAGCCACGAGCATCACGGCCTGCGCCGGCTGGCCGACGCGCTGACCGAGCTTTACCTGGACAGGCGGGGATACGATTTGACCGACGGCGTAACCCTGCTGCTCTTGGGCTTTGACGGGTGCTCCGCCTGGGTCGCCCGCCAATGGAAGCTGGCGCTAAGTATATGCGGCGATCACGGGGGACTCTCGCTGGGGCGGTCGGTGGGGCGGGCGTGGGTGCGCGACCGGTACGCCCAACCCTATCTGCGCGACACACTCCTGGGGCGCGGCGTCATGGTGGATACGCTGGAGACGGCCACCACCTGGTCGAACCTGACACGTCTGTACGAGGGGATGGTCGCCGCTATGAGGGGAGCCATCTCGATCACCGGCGGCGGCCCAGGCTACGTGCTGACCCATATATCCCACGCCTACCCGTATGGCGCTTCGCTCTACTCCACTTTCCTGGGCCGCCAGGTCGCCGACCCTGATCCGTTGGTGCAGCAAGCCCAGTGGCAGGCAGTCAAGCAGGCCGCCACCGAAGCGATCATGGCCGCCGGCGGCACACTGAGCCACCATCACGGCATAGGCCGCGACCACATTCCGTGGCTCAGGGAGGAGGTTGGTTGTGTGGGCATGAAAGCGTTGCGGGTGCTCAAACGGACGTTTGACCCCGCTGGCATCATGAACCCAGGTATTCTGCTGCCCTCCAAAGATGATGGGTGAGTATGGTCGAGATCATTCCTCCCCGCCCCTTCTCTGCCGCTGTCCGGAGGGAGAACATAGATCGCTTGGCCCAGGAAGAGTTCGACCTGTTGGTCATCGGCGGCGGCATCACCGGCGTGGCGCTGGCCTGCGACGCGGCGATGCGGGGCTTTGGCACCGCGCTGGTCGAAAAAAACGACTTTGGCAGCGGCACCAGCAGTCGCTCGTCGCGGCTCATTCACGGCGGCATCCGCTACCTGGAGTATTACCAGTTCAAACTGGTGTTTGAGTCTTGCTGCGAGCGGCGTGCGATGCGCCGGGTCGCCCCCCGCCTGGTGCGCCCGCTCCCGTTCCTCTATCCCCTCTACCGTGGGCAAAAGCCGGCTCCCTGGAAGATGCGGGCCGGTCTCACGCTCTACGACGCTCTGGGCCTCTTCCGGAACGTGCAGAATCATCGTTGGTTGCGACCGGCGGAGGTGCGGCGACGCGAGCCGCTGGTCGCCGGGCGAGGGCTGCTCGGCGCGGCCCGCTTCTACGACGCCCAGGTGGACGACGCCCGCCTGACGCTGGCGACTGCCAAGTTTGCTCACCTCCACGGCGCCGTGATGGTCAACCACGCCCGCGCGGAGGGGTTGATGAGAGCGGGAGGGCGGGTCGTTGGCGCTCGCGTCGTGGACCAACTCGCTGGACGGGAGATCGAGGCGCGGGCCAAAGTCATCGTCAACGGGAGCGGCGTCTGGGTGGATACCGTCCGTGAGATGGACGAGCATTACGATGGGCCGATGACCCGTCCCACCAAGGGCATTCACCTGGTCATCCCTCGATCCCGGCTGAGCAGCCAGCACGCCGTGGCCTTCGATTCCCCACGTGATGGCCGTCACGTCTTTCTCATCCCCTGGGGCGATTTTGCCCTCGTCGGCACCACCGATACGGACTATGATGGTAGCTTGGATGATCCCGCCGCCAATCTGGAAGACGTCGAGTATCTGCTGGAGGCGGTGCATCACACTCTCCCAGGAGCGCGCATCGGGCACGGCGACATTATCAGCACCTTTGCCGGCCTGCGTCCACTCATCTATACTCCTGGCGCCGCTTATGCGATCTCTCGCGAACACGAGATCGTCGAGAGTGAATCTGGCCTCATCAGTGTCGCCGGCGGCAAACTGACCACTCACCGGTTGATGGGCCGGCAACTGGCTGACCGGGCGCAAAAGGTGTTGGCAGAGGAATTTGGCGTCCACGCCACATCCGAGGGCCGGGCCGGAGAATCATTGGAGGGATCCCAGATTGAGCGCGTGTCCGCCGGAGAAGCGGGCGAGGCTGTAAGTAAGCACCTGGTGGATGCCTACGGCGCTGGCGCTACGTGGGTGTTGGCCTACGCGGAGGAGAACGCCGACCTGGGGGAGCGCATCGTGCCGGGGCTGCCCTACCTGATGGCGGAGGCGCTCTATGGAGTGCAGCACGAGATGGCGCTGACGCTGTGTGACGTACTCATTCGCCGCACCCACGTGATTTATGAGACGCGGGACGGCGGGCTGGGGCAAGCTCGCGCTGTGGCGGAACTGATGGCCCCTCGCCTGGGCTGGGACGAGGCAGAGATCGAGCGCCAAGTGGCCGGGTATGCCGCTCAGGTATCGCTCACGCAGCAGTGGCGGGAGTGAACTTGCCCCTGTAAACAGTCCGGGTATAATTGCCCCATAATCACTCGAGTGTGGCTAACCCGACAGAGGAGTGAGAAAGGCATCACCTATGGAAATTACCTGGTATGGACAAACTTGCTTCCGGCTGAGCGAGCGAGGACTGGCGAGTGTCGTGACCGATCCTTACCCGCCAGACATGGGCGCAGAGTATCCTCGTTCCCGCGCCCACATTGTCACCGTGAGCTATGACGACCCCGGGTGTCGCTACACAAGGGGCGTGCGGGGACCCTTCAATCTGCTGGACGGCCCTGGCGAGTACGAGATCGGAGATGTGTTTGTCACCGGCATCTCCACCTTCGCCGACGGTAAGCGCGGCGCGATGCGTGGCTTGAATACCGTTTTCACCTTTCGCTTCGATGACCTGACAGTGTGCCACCTGGGACGTTTGGGTCACGTGCCTACTCAGCCTCAGGTGGAGAATCTGGGTACTGTGAACATCCTGTTGGTGCCTGTAGGGGGTGGAGGGAGTCTAACTCCGGCGCGGGCGTCCGAAGTCATCAGTGTTTTCGAGCCTAATTTGGTCGTTCCGATGTATTACAAAATCGAGGGGTTGGATACAAAGCTAGGCACTTTGAACCGTTTCCTGAAAGAGATGGGGGTGGAAAAGGCAAAGAGTGAGGAAACACTCCAGGTCAGACAGAGCGACTTGTCGGAAGAAACCCAGATCGTGGTTCTGACCCCCAACCTGCGAAATGGAGGATGAAATGCGAAGACTTTTTCTCGTTGTCGTTGCGCTGTTTGTTTTGGCCCTGTCCGCTTGCCAAGGGGAATCTTCCGGTGGGGATGACCTGGTCGAGTCGGGGCGCGTTCATTTGGAGGCCGGCGAATACGAGCAAGCTATCGCTGACTTGCAGGCCGCGGTCGAGGCGGATCCGGGTAGCGGGGAGGCCCATCTGTTGTTGGGACAGGCCTACAATCGGACCGGCGACCTGCTCAAGGCCAAGGACGAGTTCAGCACTGTGGTGGCCCTCGACCCCGATAGCGCGGCTGCACACCATAATCTGGGCGTGACCTACTTTCAGTTGGGCGCTTACGATGCTGCCCTGGCCGAATTTGATGCCGCTCTCCAATTGGACCCCGATGATGCGGATACGCATTACCAATTGGGGGCAGTCTATCTCGGCCTCTCCTTCTCGGCCAACGATCCTATGGCCCAGCCCGACCCACAACGGATGGAACAAGCGGTCGGCGAGTTTGAGAAGGCGCTAGAGTTGAAGGAGGATATGCCGGAGGCGCTCATCGGTATGGCGAACGTCTACATGCTGCAAGCGGATTTTGAGACCGCTATCGAAATGTTGCAACAGGCCATCGAACAGGTGCCGGATTCGCCCGAGGCTTACTATGCTCTGGGAAGGGCCTATGCCCTTAGCGGAGACACAGATGGCGCTTGTGAAGCGTACGCTAAATTCCTGACGCTTGATCCTCCGTCGAATTGGCAGGTCCAAGTCACGGAAGAAATGGCTACTCTGGGTTGCCCATAGCGCGGCAAGTCGCAGGTTGTAGGGAGATTCTACAAGGGAGCAGAATGTTCAAACTCTTGATGTCGTGGAACATCCGGCCGGGTAAGGAAGAAGCATACTTTGAGTTCATCGTGCGCGAGTTTGGGCCGGGATTGGTAAAACTTGGCGTGCGCCCCACCGATGCCTGGTACACCCAGTACGGCGACCGTCCGCAGATTCTCGCGGGCGGCGTTGCAGAAGATATGGAGAGTCTGCAAAGCGCCCTCGCCTCAGAGGAATGGTACGACTTGATGAAAAAACTGCTCGCCTATGTGACGGATTATGACCAAAAGATCGTCTATGCCAGCGGGGGGTTTCAGGTCTAGCGAGCCTGGTGGTGGAAAAGAGAACGGGCATGGCTGTTGCGGCCACGCCCGTTTTTGTGTAGAATTGCCTATTCGCTTTTACTTTTAGCGTCGCTCGTTTCTGTGGATTTGCTTTCTTGGGGCGTTTCCGAGCGCTTTTTGCTGTTGCCGCTGGGCGTCGAGGTAGAGGACTTGGCTCGATTGTCGGTGACGTAAAAACCCGAGCCTTTGAATATGATACCGACCGGTTGGATCAAACGTTGCACCTCGCCCCCACATTCCGGGCAGATCTTGACTGGTTTTTCGTCTATGTGCTGCCGACGTTCAAAGCGCACGCTACAGGCCTGGCATTGGTACTCGTACAATGGCATATCTCGCTAGCCTCCTATCTGGCTTTACCGAGGGATATTATACCGCGAATGTTTTGCTTGCGCAAGGTAAACTCGCTATTCCAAGTTTGCTACCGGACACTTCTGTGTGAGAGCAGCAATTCTCAATTTGAGGGTAACTGCTCAGTTTGGTAGCTATTTAGACCTCCGAGGTCTCATTGCAGCTTATTCAAGCGCAAAACATTGGCCGTTTTAAACATTTGCAGTGGGCGAAACGGTTGTCAAAGACCTCGGAGGTCTGACGTGAGAGCCCAGTAGTGAGTTCCAAGCTCAAGTGCGTTGTCAGGCTATCTGCTTGGGAAAGCCCGGAAAACGGTTCTTTGAGCCTGCCCCACCGCAGGATCAGATTTACCCGTGTCCAGAGTGAGACTGATTCTTGACAATGCTCTCGATTTTCATTATACTATTATCAAATATCTGATTCGGGGATGCGTTACGCCAGAGACGTGCCCCGCTCAATTACCCCTGAATGGGAAAGGAGACGTAACCATGGAAAAGCCCTGGCTTACATCGTACGAGCCCCACGTACCGGAGCACGTAGAGTATCCACTAACTCCTATGCCTGCCGTTTTGGAGGAGACGGCGCGCAAGTACCCCGACCACACGGCGCTCATCTTTAAGGACGCCAAACTCACTTTCCGCGAGTACAACCAGGCCGTGGATCGCTTCGCCGCTGCGTTGCAGAAATTGGGCGTCGAGAAGGGAGATCGGGTAGCCATCCACCTGCTCAACATGCCCCAGTTCCCCATCGCCTACTATGCCGTCCTGCGGATTGGGGGCATCGTCGTGCCCTGCAATCCCGTCTATACGGCCCGCGAGATGAAGCACCAGGTAAGCGACTCTGGCGCCAAAGTCATCGTCACCCTCAGTATGATGTATCCCATCATCAAGCAGATCCGGGCAGAGACTCAATTGGAGCACGTCGTCGTCGCCAAGATCAAGACCTACTTCCCACCGGTGCTCAATCTACTCTTTACCTTGTTGAAGGAGAAGAAGGGAGGTCACAGAGTAGACATCTCTGGCGACGCCAACACCTACTGGTTCAAGGACATTCTCGATAACGCACCGGCTAAACCTGCGCCAGTAGAGATTGACATGCAAGACACCGCCGTGTTCATGTACACCGGCGGCACCACCGGCGTCTCCAAAGGGGCTCAGTTGACCCACAAGAACATCCTGGCGAACGCTTACCAGTGCAAGGTCTGGATGAACGCGGAGGCGGCTCAAGGCGACGTGAGCGTGACGGCGCTGCCGCTGTATCACAGCTATGCCATGACTACTTGCATGAATTTTGGCACCATCATCGCTGGGGCAATGCTCCTCATACCCGATCCACGTGACTTGGAGGACGTGCTCAAGAGCATCACCAAGCATCGGCCGACTTTTTACGCCGGTGTGCCGGCGATGTACGTCGCCATCAACAACTATCCAGACCTGAGTAAATACGACGTCAGTTCCATCCGGGCCTGCATCAGTGGCGCGGCGGGGTTGCCGGTGGAGGTGCAACAAAAGTTCCAAGAGATCACTGGCGCCCGGCTGGTGGAAGGATACGGTCTCAGTGAGGCCTCACCAGTGACCCACGCCAATCCCATCTTTGGCGATAACCGCGTCGGCACCATCGGCGTGCCCTGGCCCGACACCGAGGTCAAGATCATGGACGCCGACACTGGCGAGAAAGAGATGGGGGTCGGCGAGGTGGGTGAGCTTTGTATCCGCGGCCCGCAGGTTATGAAGGGCTATTGGCAGATGCCCACCGAGACGGCTAACACCCTGCGAGATCACGCCGACGGCGGCGGTCCCTGGCTCCACACCGGCGATATGTCCGTCATGGACGAGGATGGCTATTTCAAGATCGTGGACCGCAAAAAGGACATGATCCTGGGCGCAGGCGGCTACAATATCTATCCCCGTGAGGTCGAGGATGTGCTCTACGAGCATCCGGCGGTGATGGAGGTCGCTGCCGCAGGTATTCCGGTGGAGGGCAAGGGGGAACGGGTCAAGGTCTACATTGTCCTCAAGGAGGGCAAGACGGCTACCGAGGAGGAGATCATCGCTTTCTGTAAGGAGAATCTGGCCCCCTACAAGGTGCCCAAGTTCGTCGAGTTCCGCGACGAATTGCCCAAGACAATGGTGGGCAAGATTTTGCGCCGTGTGTTGGTCGAGGAGGAGAAGAAAAAGCAAGCCGAGTAACGGTTAGACACTCAAGGTTTCCAGAGAACCTCGAGGGCCTTGGAAGCACAAAGGCGGAGCCGGCCGGCTCCGCCTTTGCGTTTGCGTGACTTGTGTGTCAGTTTGGCTACTCCTTTTCTGTCATGGCCTTCAGAAAAGTCACGAACTGGCGCGCATCGGCGACGAGTGCTTGGTGCGCCTCGTCGAACTCGAGTAGTAGCCCGTGGAGTGTTGACCAGCGCAGCGTAAACCCATAAGCGTGGCGCACGCGGTGACGAAAGCGCCGAAATTCGTCGAGCAGCGAGGCAGTCTCGGCGCGAATTACAGGTGGCCGCAGTGTAGGAATCCGAACCGTCATATTGCGCAACAGAATAGCGTGCCACTCACCACCTTGCGGTACTCCTTCGCCCAGTTCTGAGGCAATCCGCTTGAACATGTTCTCAGCCGCGTTGTAAAAGTCGTGTAGCACCAAACCCACACCCTGCACCCTGAATTCGTCTGGCTCCGTATCACCGAAACGCGAGCGAGCGTCTTGGACCTGGGCCTGGATGCGCTCAAGGTGCGCCAGTTCATTTTCAAGCTCGGCGATAAGCCGCTCAATCTGGATTCGCGTCACAGAGTAACTCTCCGTATTTCAAGATCAGTTTTCGCATTGGTTCTCCGACCTCGTCCAAGTCCACCAACTCGATAGAGACTTCAGGATCAACCCCGGCTGCTGACCAGGCTTTGAAGAAGCGTCCCGGCGCGATGCCGTCTACTGCCAGATCCACGTCAGATCGTTCATAGAACTGGTCCCCTCGAGCCAGGGAGCCAAAGAGGTAAACGCGGCTAGCCCCAAACTCGCGCACCAACATTTCTGCTGTTCGCTCGGCTTTGGCGCGGGCTTGCGATGCTAACGCGCGCTGCCGAGCAGCCTCTCGCGCGGCCCGCTCGCGCCAGTGTTTCCTGTACTCGGTAATTTGCGCTTCGATCATCTCACTCTATGCCGGAACTGGCGCGGGAGGCATGTCCAGGGTGGGCCTTGGTTTGTCGAAAGCTGATTCTGGCACGGGCCGCTTTATGCCGGAAACGGGAGGCGGACTTTGGGGTGCTTGGGATTTTTTACTGCGAGCGCCCTCGAACAGAGCAACGAACTCGTCGGCGTCCAGCGTCTCGACTTCCATCAATTGCTGCGCCACCCGGTCCAATTGCTCTCGATGGTGCGTCAAGACATCCATGGCCCGCTCGTAAGCCTCGTGGATTATGGCACGCACTTCTTGGTCAATTTCCTGGGCTACCGCTTCGCTGTAGTCCCGCTGCTCGCCGATCTCTTTGCCCAAGAAAACCAGCTCTTCTTTCTGACCGAACGTCATCGGGCCTAATTTTTCGCTCATCCCGTAGCGCGTCACCATAGCGCGGGCCAGTTCCGTCACGCGCTCCAGGTCATTGGCCGCGCCAGTCGTTACGTCTTCGAGCACCAGTTCTTCGGCTGCCCGCCCGCCAAGTGCGAACGCCAGATCGTCCCTGAACTTGGCTTTGGTCAAAAGATTTCTTTCCTTCTCTGGCAGCGCGCGGGTGTAACCACCGGCCATCCCGCGCGCGACGATGGAGACCTTGTGTACCGGGTCGCAATTGGGCAGGACGTGGGCCACCACCGCGTGCCCGGCCTCGTGATAGGCCGTGATGCGTTTTTCCTCCTCGGACATCAGGCGGCTCTTGCGCTCTGGCCCAGCGATCACGCGCTCGATTGATTCTTCCAGCTCCTCCATCTCGATGACTTTTTTGTCGTGACGGGCGGCCAGTATCGCTGCTTCGTTGACCAGGTTTTCGATGTCGGCGCCCACAAAGCCGGGGGTAATTTTGGCCAATGTTTTTAGGTCTACCCCCTCGCCTATAGGCTTGCCGCGCACGTGCACTTCCAGGATGCCTTCGCGTCCCTTGATGTCGGGCCGGTCGAGCACGACTCGTCGGTCGAAGCGACCGGGGCGCAGCAGGGCCGGGTCGAGGATGTCGGGCCGGTTGGTGGCTGCCATGATTATCACGTTTGTGTCTGTATCAAACCCGTCCATTTCGACCAGTATCTGGTTCAACGTCTGCTCCCGCTCGTCGTGGGAACCGCCCAGCCCTGCGCCTCGATGGCGGCCGACGGCGTCTATCTCGTCGAGAAAGATGATGCAAGGGCTGTGACGCTTGGCCTGCTCGAAGAGGTCGCGCACCCGCGAAGCTCCCACGCCGACGAACATCTCTACGAACTCTGAACCAGAGATGGAGAAGAAGGGCACTCCTGCTTCTCCGCTGACTGCCTTGGCCAGGAGCGTCTTGCCCGTGCCCGGTGCGCCCACCAAGAGCACGCCCTTGGGGATGCGGGCCCCTAGTTGAACGAATTTCTCCGGCTCTTTGAGGAACTCGACCACTTCACACAGTCCCTCCTTGGCCTCTTCCACTCCCGCCACGTCATCGAAAGTGACCGATGGTTGGTCGCCGGTGTACATCCGGGCGCGGCTCTTGCCGAAGGAGAGAGCTTGGTTGTTCGCGCCCTGAAACTGGCGCAACATTATGTAACCAACCGCCAGCATAGCGACTACCATCAGTATTGAGCCGCCGGCGCTCAACAACGCTCCCCAATCCGGGGGCTGTGTCGGGTTGATTGTGACTTGGCCCAATTCTTCGTTGCTGACTCCCAGCGCTTGCAACTGCTCCACGACGGTAGACTCGCCTTCCTTGCGGGACACGATCTCGGTGCCGTCCCGTAGTTCTACGAATAGATCATCCCCTTCCACGCGGATACTGACGACATTTCCCTCTCTCACTTGCGCTGCCACGCCTGTCAGTGGTGTGTGTGCCACATCTTCCGTTTGCTGCGAGTAAAAGCTGTACATCAAGAACCCGGCCGCAATAAGGATAATCAAATATATGAGTGGGCTGCCGCCCCTCGGTCTAGAATTCACGTTTTTCCTCCACTTGCTGATTTGCGTAACTTGTCAGACTCATAGCAATTCCCGTTTTGTAGCCGCGATTTCGTCGGATTAAGGCGATTCGCTATCGCGTGTACCTTCCCGCGTAAACCACCCTACGCGATTGCAAAGTCGCGGCTACGACCTGACTTTTCACCCATAACGGGAATTGTTGTCATACTCATTATACCAGAAATCGCTGAATGTGTCACTTTAAGGTTTTATCTCGATCTCGGCGATCAGGATTCTACCCGATTCCACTGTCGTGAGGCCCGCGTCCACCACCGGAAGTTGGTAATTGGATCGCCCCTGGGGGTACATGCCGGCGCGCAGTTGATACCTTCCCGACGGCAGATCTGCCGGGACGGAGACTTGGTGTGGGTCTACGACCTCCACGCCCATTACCCACTCTGTAGTGGGCGTAAAGGGTTCTATATCCTGCTGCGCCAATGCGGGGGCGCCGGGATCGTCCACGAGATGCACGAACACGACGTAGTGAGTATCAATAGAGCGCAGCGCCCGCCAACGCAGGGTGACGGCAATCACCCCTCCTGGCCGAAATGTCTCTTGGCGCAGTTCGGCGCTCTGCAGCATTACCTGGTCATCCAAGTTGACATTGAGGGGGATTTTGATCTCGACGCCGCCGCTCACGGTCAGCGTCACCGCGTCGCCGACGTGAACGGGCGCTCCCGATTCTGGCTCTTGGGCTATTACCATGCCCTCCGGCCGGGTGCTCCACACTTCTTTGACGGTCACCCGCAACCCGTCCGACTCGAGGCCATCCTGTATCATCTCTACCGGATAATCTATCACGCTGGGCATCGTCAGTTCTCGCCCGGTGGTGCTCACGATGACAGAGACCTCGGCATCGAGCGGGATGAGTTCGCCGGGGGCCGGGGATTGCTCCAGTACGATCCCTCCCTCTATCCCCGGTTCGTCGCGCTCCTCCAACAGCACAAAGCGCAGCCCTATCCGTTCCACCGCCCTTTGTGCTTCCTCTATCTTTTGCCCCTCCAAGTTGGGGACAGAGACCAACTGTGGCGTCGGCGTCAGAGTGATCAGCGGGGTAGGCGTGGATGTGGGCGGCAAGGCCGGGCCGGAATAGGCGTGGCGCACCGACAGCCACAGTGGAACGAGACCCATCACGGCGATAAAGGCAACCGCCGCCAGCGCCCAGGTCAACTTGTTGGAGACAGGCTCCGGTTCAGCAAGCGGCTCGACCTCGGCGGCGTAATCTGCGGTGGCGAGCCGTGGCTGCTCCCGAACCACCGGTTGCCACCCGGTCATCTGCTCGCTCTGTTTTTGATATTCTTCGAGAACGTGAGCTAACTGCTCGGCGGTGCGGTAACGCGCCGATGGCTCCTTGGCCAGCACTTTGCGAACGATCCACTCCAGGTGAGCCGGCACCTGAGGATTGCGAATGGTCAGGGGGAGCGGTTCTTCGCGTATATGCTTGAGCGCCAGGGCCGTCGCCTTCTCCGCCTGGAAAGGAGGAGAGCCACTCAACATCTCGTACATCACGACGCCAATGCTGTAGACGTCGGACGCAGGAGTAGGAGGGTCGCCGGCCGCCTGCTCGGGCGAAAAATACAAGGGGCTGCCCCACACCGTCTCCGATTCGGTGAGACCAGCCTCGGAGAGCGCCCGCGCGATGCCAAAGTCGGTCACTTTGACCCGGCCATCCCGAGTCACTAGAACATTCTGGGGCTTGATGTCGCAGTGGATGAGGCGCGCTTTGTGGGCATACCCCACACCGGCGCAGACCTGGGCGGCGATATCCAGTGCCTCCGCCACGTTCATGCGACCCTGCTGGCGAATCCGGGACTTTAGATCGCGGCCATCCACGTATTCCATCACAATATAGTGTCGTTCGCCATCCTGTCCCACGTCGTACACCGTGACGATGTTAGGGTGGTCCAATTTGGCTGCGGCCTGGGCCTCGCGCTGAAAGCGGGACAGAAAGGCCGGGTCGCTGGCGAATTCCTCGCGCAGCATTTTTACTGCCACGTAGCGCTCGAGCAATGTGTCTATGCCTTTGTATACGACCGCCATTCCACCAGAACCGATCAGTTCCAGCAGCCGATACCTGTCGTTAAGCAATACAGGTTCCATATCGTCTACTCCAATAACGTCCCCATCCGCTCACTGCGTATCTATTTTACGACCGGTATTGTACTCCAAATCAATGCCATCGGCAAGAAATTGCCAAAGGAAAGAGACGTGCTATAATCTCAAAGCTGTCATACGACGATAATTGCCGGCGAGGAGAAGTATTGTGAAACCGCTTTACCTGTTGCTCGTCTTTGTGCCCGTTGGCCTCATATCAAAGTACCTGGGAGGGCCACCCTTGCTCACCTTTGGCGCCGCTGCACTAGGAGTGGTGCCTTTGGCCAAGATGACCGGCGATGCGACTGAGAATCTTGCCTCTCACACCGGGCCACGTATGGGCGGCTTTCTCAATGCCACGTTCGGCAACGCGGCCGAGCTGATCATTACCATTTTTGCCATTCGGGCTGGCCTGCTCGAGTTGGTCAAAGCCTCGATCACTGGCTCCATCATAGGCAACTTGTTGCTGGTCGTGGGATTGAGCGTTCTGTTTGGCGGGCTCAAGAACGGTCAGCAGCGCTTTGATCGGGTGAGCGCGGGTGTGAATTCGACGATGTTGATTCTGGCCATCATAGCGCTGGGTGTGCCCTCTCTCTTCGGTCACGCCATAGAGATGGTCAATCACAATGCGGTCGAATATCTCAGCCTGGGCGTGGCGGTGGCGATGATAGTGGTTTATGGCCTGGGACTGGTGTATTCTTTCACCGCCGCAGACCTGCCAGAGCATTCATCCGACCATGGACAGAGCTCGTGGTCTATGAGAAAGGCGCTGGGCGTGCTGAGCGTGGCGACTGCTTTCATCGCTTGGTCGAGCGAGGTTCTGGTGGGCGCTGTTGAGCCCGTGCTGGAGAGCCTGAGGTGGACCGAGTTCTTTCTGGGCGTCGTCGTCATTCCTATCGTGGGCAACGTCGCTGAGCACCTGACGGCGGTTCAGGTAGCTGTGAAAAACAAGATGGATATGAGCATGGAGATCTCGATTGGCTCCAGCTTGCAAGTGGCCCTGTTCGTCGCTCCGGTGTTGACCTTTATCAGCCTGCTGATGGGAAATCCACTGACGCTAGTCTTTAACCAATTCGAGTTGATCGCCCTGGCCGCTGCATCCTTGATTACGGCGCTCGTGGCGTTGGATGGCGAGTCGAACTGGATGGAGGGGGCGCAGTTGTTGGTAGTGTACGTTATCCTGGCCCTGGCGTTCTTTTTCTTGCCAGCTTATTGACCCCTTAACCTTGCCGAGAGACGCGGGCCGTGCTATAATTTGGCCCAATTGGAGGAACGTCAAAATGGAAGTTTATCTCAACATCGTGCAGATCATCATCAGTGTCGCGCTGGTAGCCGTCATCCTCTTGCAAGTGCGGAGCGGCGGTCTAGGGGGGATATTTGGCGGCACAGAAACCGCCGTCTACAAAACGCGGCGCGGCGTCGAGCGCACGCTCTTCAATATCACCATCGGCCTTTCCGTGGCCTTTTTCGTGATCACTATTCTCAACGTAATCATCACCGGCTAACAGGTCGTTCAAGAATAACTTGACGTTCTTGACACGTGTTTTCCGAGTAAAGTCACGTAGGCAGTGCAACGTTATTTCTGAATAACGCTGCTTCTGGCTAGGCCCAATCTACAACAGCTCGGTTGCGCGGAGGGTGCTTCGGGGACCGTCTACCCCGGAGCACCTTTGGGTTGAGCGAGCGCAGGTACAAGGGAGTTTATTAAGGACGTGCCTCATCATATCCGCTGGCAGGTTCTCCTCGTCGTCCTCGGCGTCGTGCTGGTTGGCATTTTGCTGGCCTACCTGGCCATCAATTATACCACTGTACTTCGCCCTGGGTCTGGCGGCACATACGTCGAAGGTATCGTCGGCCCCCCCCAGTACTTGAATCCCTTGTTGGGCAGCAGCCAGACTGACCGTGACATCTGTGCCCTTTTGTTCAGTGGCCTGACGCGCCTGAACAGGCACGGCGAGGTGGAGCCTGACTTGGCCAGCAGATGGGATGTCTCGTTCGATGGTTTGACATACACATTCTACCTCCGCAAAGACGTTTACTGGCACGATGGCGTCCCGTTCACCGCCCAGGACGTGATCTTTACTATCGGTTGGCTGCAATCCCCTGACTATACCGGTCCATCTGAATTAGGCCACGATCTATGGCAAAAAGTCACGGTCGAGCAGTTAGATCGCTATCAAGTGCGCTTTACGCTACCCGAGCCCTACCCTTACGCCCCGTTTCTCGACTATACTACTGTTGGAATTTTGCCCGCTCACATACTGGAAGGAGTGCCCGTCGCCAGTTCGCCGAACGTGGGGTTCAATCTCAACCCGGTGGGAAGCGGGCCTTTCCAAGTGGAAGGGATCGAGGTAAAGGATGGGGTTGTCACCACTATAGTGTTGAAGCAAAACTCACGCTACTATGGCCCCCAATCTTACTTGGACCGTGTTCAGTTTCGCTTCTATCCAAATCATCAGGCCGCCCTCGGCTCCTACGAGGCGGGTGAAATAGAAGGGGTGGCCAAAATACCGGCGTCCGATCTGCCGCGCGCGCGCGATTTTCCCACTCTCAATCTCTTCTCTGCCCAGATCGCCGAGTATGGTATCGTTTTTCTCAATATTAGAACTCGGTTGTTCCAAGAGCAGGAGGTGCGGCAAGCGTTGCTATACTCGCTTGACCGGCAGCGGATAATTGACGAGGCGCTGGGAGGACAAGCTATGGTAGCCCACAGCCCCTTGGTTCCCGGCACCTGGGCATACGACAATGACGTCGTGCGCTACGAACACGATCCCAATACAGCCAGCGAGCTGTTGAACGGAGCGGGATGGACGCTACCGGCAGAAGGGGATGGAGTGCGACAAAATGGAGGCCGGCCTTTTGCATTCACGCTGCTCACCTCTAGCGAGCCGGAACGCATAGGGGTGGCGCGCATGCTGGCCGAGCAATGGGCCACTGTGGGAATCACAGTTACGGTCGAGACCGCTTCACAGCTAGAGGTGCACGAGGCGTTGCAGAGTGGCAATTTCGAGGCCATCATGGTGCACCTGTCCCTGCCCGGCGACCCTGACCCCTACCCTTTCTGGCACGAAACGCAGATCGGAGGCGGGCAAAACTATGCCGGGTTCGTTCATCGCCGCATCAGCGAGGTCATTGAGCAGGCACGGGTCAAAGTCAATCGCGAGCGACGACGGGAGTTGTACTACGAGTTCCAGGACATCTTTGCCCAACAAGTCCCGGCCCTATTGCTCTACGTACCCGCTTATACCTACGGCGTGGACGAGCGTATTCACGACGTGCAGATCGGCCCCCTGATGTACTCCTCAGACCGCTTCCGCACCATTTCTGACTGGTGGATCGTCCCGCGCCGCGTTTTTGTGAGCGAGACGGAGGCCAGGGGCATCACCTTGCCTTGACAACCCAGACGATTGTTGTAAAATACTTGCGCTAGCCGAAGTGGCGGAACAGGCAGACGCGCTGCGTTCAGGGCGCAGTGGGCTTTATGCCCATGTGGGTTCAACTCCCACCTTCGGCACCTCTCCCCAAGACAGCACGGTCGTCTTGGGGATTTGTGTATCCTGGCGGCTTTTATCACGGTCGAGGAGCACTCGTCCGGCCTGTCATCTCACCGAGATGCGATTGCCAGCACCGATGAGCTTTCGGTGGTTACCCACAAGTATGCAGATGTCTATTCGGGGTGATCGTTTTTTCACCACAGAGGCGCGGAGGGCGCTGAGATAGGACATTTTCGTGTTTTCTCTGTGTCTCTGTGGTGAGATGTGGACACGCTTTGTCAACCCCGATCTTGATCGATAGGCAATCACCAGGTGAGCTTGACTTTGAGACGGAATCGGGGTATCATAAAATCGGTTGGCGTTTCGCTCCGTCTTGTCATTGCTAGGAGGTGTTGTCGTGGCGCTCCCCAAACCTAATCACGGTCAGTTTGCCGTCAGTATCGCCGCCATCATTGCCCTCGCTGTAATGGCGACCCTCGTGTGGGGGTTTGCCCGGCAGTTGGCACTTGCGCGGCAGATGCGGGTCGAGGAAGTACGATTGGAGCAGGCAATGGCGTCCGAGCAGGCCCGCCACGACGATCTGGCAGCACAGTTGACGTACGTCGAGTCTGACGAGTACGTGGAACATTGGGCGCGGACGGAGGCCAAGATGGCTAGGCAGGGAGAGGTGGTCGTCGTGCCGCCCGCAGACGTGGGCGAGGAACCAGATGGTGACCAACAACTCGCACCACCTGCCGAACCGGAGGCGCAACCAATTTGGGCCGAATGGTGGGAACTAGTCTTTGGTGAGTGATGTGGGGATTCCTTGACGCAATTGGCGGATTGGTGTATAATCTCTAGCGCGTTGCGGGGTAGAGCAGAGGCAGCTCGTCGGGCTCATAACCCGGAGGTCCCAGGTTCGAATCCTGGCCCCGCTACCTAAAAGGCACCTTTTCCGGTGCCTTTTTGCTTTTTAGAGTACCTGACAGGATTGGAGCTAATGCCCCGCAGGTCTCAGGTTCGAATCCTGCCGAGGGTACTTGAGACCGAAAAAGCCATTTCTGGCGCTGCCATTACGCCCCCCGGTTCACCGAGCGATGAACCCGGAGGCATACAGCTTGTTAAGGGCGCACCATCTTCCTGGGCAAGGCAGCCAGACGTGCTCTGTGGCGCTACCTCGCCGAGCGAGAGGATAGCGCAGACCCAGATGCCCCCCTTTTCCTCGCCAGAGATGATCGTCGGATGAACGAGGATGCGCTACGAAGCCCGCTCTACCGACTGGGCGAGAAGGCTGAGGTAAAAAAGTGTCTCGCCACACTTTCTGCGATATCGATGACTGGAAATGAGCGGTGACCCAACTGGCGATGACCAACCTGCACCAGGAGTTCGGCGACCTGACGCTGGACGAGAGCCTGATCGCGCGTGAGAAGATCGCCCACAACCCACAGTCTGTGCTCAATGCCTTCGCCGAGGAGTGGGGTCTGCACGGCGATGAGTAGAACCCCTCTCGACGTTATTTGCGATGCTGGCCCCCTGATACACCTCGACGAGCTGCCTGGACCCGTTGGCCGACTTGTGTGCGGTATTGTCAGCCCTGCCAGGCTGGTGAGTGAGCCAGTCACAGCATCCCGGATCTGCCGCGCTGTCACGTCGTTGCCTGGCACGGCGGCCCTGCGGGTGTTCGCGGTCGGGTGCGTAAACTGCTGGACGACCACATCAGATCCTCGGACGTGGTCACCCTGGTGGAGCAGGTCAACATCTTTGACGTGGAAGCCTTTGAGGCCGAGATCACCAAGCTCCCGACCACGGCGGCTCACGCCGATACCATTGCCCACCGGGTCAAGCGCACTGTGACCGAGCGGATGGAACGAGAGCATTGAGGTCTACCGGCAGGGCCGCATCAGCGAAGCCGAGTACCTGCAACGGGCCACAGAAATCCTGGGACGCGTCCAGGTAGGGGGAGTACCTGTACGGCGTCAAGGGCCAGTACGACATTCCCCTCACGCCCAGGGATACGGACGCGATCCTCGACAGCGTGATCGAGGTTGCCAGGCAGCGGGACCGGGTGTAGCAATGACGGTGCATTCCGTCCAGTACGGCACGACGACCATCGAATTCGAGCTGATCTACGCGCAGCGTAAGACGCTGGGCATTACCGTGCACCCAGAAGACCTGCGGGTCACCGTCAAAGCGCCGGAGAGCAGTGCCCTGTCCGACGTCGAAGCCAGGGTCCGATAGCGGACGGCTGGATCCTGCATCAGCAGTGGGATCTGGAGCGGTATTTGCCCCGTCTCCCGCCGTGGCAGTACGTCAGCGGTGAGACCCATCGCTTTTTGGGAACGGGAGTGATAGGGCAAGAGAGCGGCACGACTGAATCGCAGGTGTGCCACACATCTGGGCAGCGCGAGTGGGCACAGGATGACGCTGGTGATGGCGTACGC
>CAYMWP010000061.1:22027-25983 GCA_964393895.1 uncultured Anaerolineales bacterium
GTCAGCCTGCGCCAACTGGTGGTCGCCGAGCCCCACAGCCGCCTGGAGGAGATCATGGGCCGGGAGGTGATCTCGGTCCGGGCAGGAGCCGACCAGGAGGAGTGCGCCCGGCTCATGTCCCGCTACGACCTGCTGGCCCTGCCGGTGGTGGACCCCGCCGGCAGGCTACTCGGCGTGGTTACCGTGGACGACGTGGTAGACGTCCTGGTGGGCGAGGCCACGGAGGACATCCAGCGCTTGGGCGGCGCTCAGCCCCTCGACCGGCCCTACCTGGACACGCCCATCCTGTCGGTCTTTCGTAAACGCGCCGGCTGGTTGCTGCTGCTGTTCGTGACGGAGAGCCTGACCGGCAGCGTGCTGCGCCACTTCGAGGAGGAACTGGAGGCCGTCGTCGCCCTGGCCTTTTTCGTGCCGTTGCTCATCGGCACCGGGGGTAACGCCGGCACCCAGACGACCAGCACCCTGATCCGCGCCCTGGCCGTGGGCGAGATCGAGCTGCGGGATGCGCTGCAGACCCTGTGGCACGAACTGCGCGTCGGCCTGTTGCTGGGCGGGGCCATGGCCGCCATCGCCTACGGCCGTGCCCTGACCTGGGGCTCGAGCCAGGGGCTGGCGCTGACCGTGTCGCTGGCCATCTTTGCCATCGTCGTGTGGGCCAACGGCCTGGGCTCGCTGTTGCCCCTGCTGGCCGGCCGGCTCAAGATCGACCCGGCCGTCGTCTCCGGCCCGGTGATGAGCACCCTGGTGGACGTCACCGGGCTGTTAATCTACTTTACCATCGCCCGGCTGATCCTGGGGTTGTGAAGGCAGGGAGGTAGGAGAGGGCCTCGCCTGGTGGATGGTCCTTTGTCAGGCCCTTTCAGACCTCGAAACGCAGGCGGTAGCCCACACCCGGCTCGGTGATGATGTACTCTGGCCTGGTCGAGTTGCGCTCGATCTTTTGCCGCAGGTTGCTGATGTTCACCCGCAATAGGTGGCTCTCGCGCTCGTAGCCCAGGCCCCATACTTTGCGCAGCAGTTGCTGGTGGGTGAGCACCTTGCCGGCGTGGATCACCAGCACCCGCAGCAGATCATACTCGGTAGGGGTCAACTGCACGTCACGGTCCCGGACACGCACCAGGCGCCGTGCCAGGTCTACGACCAGGTCCCGGGTGGCAAAGACCGGTTCCGTCTCGGGATGCGCGATGCGGCGCAGGACCACGCGCATGCGGGCCATCAATTCCCCCACGCCGAAGGGCTTGGTCAGGTAATCGTCCGCCCCGACATCCAGCGCTGCGATCTTGTCGTCTTCCTGATCCCGCACTGAGAGGATGATGATCGGAATACGAGACCATTCGCGCAGGCGGGCCGTCACCTCGGTGCCATCCATGTCGGGCAGGCCGAGATCGAGGATCATCACATCAGGCCGGTCCCTGACCACACTCTCCAGCGCCTCGGCGCCGTTGGTGGCCTCGAACACGGCGTAGCCGTTGGCGGCCAGCGAGGTGTGCAGGAAGCGGCGGATGGCCCGCTCGTCGTCTACCACCAGAACACGCAATCCGCTCTCATTCATTCCGTCCCCTCCAGGATCGGCAGGACGATGGTGAAAGCAGCGCCCTGGCCGGCCTGATTGGCGGCCCAGATGCACCCGCCGTGGGCCTCCACGATGCCCTTGCTGATGGGCAGCCCCAGGCCGATGCCCGGTACCTCGGCGGAGCGTTGCACACGATAGAATTTGTCAAAGATACGCATCGTGTCCTCCTCCGGGATGCCCGGCCCCTCGTCGATGACGGCCAGGTGCAACTCCGGGCCGGCCGCCTCGGCCTTGACGGTGATTGGCCGGCCTGGCGGCGCATACTTGAGGGCGTTGTCCAGCATATTGACCAGCGCCTGGGCCATCAAGGGCAGATCCATAGGTACCGGAGGTAGGGTGTCGGGCACCTCCAGGACAATATCGCGTCCTTCCAGGCGGTCGCCCAATCGCTCCAAGGCCACGCCGACCAGGTCCTGTACGTCGCATAGCTCTGGTTGGATCTTTCTGACCCCCGCTTCCAGGCGGGTCATGTCCAACAGGTTGCCGACGAAATCGTCGAGCCGGTCCGCTTGTTCCCAGGCCGTGTTGACCAGGAGCATCCGCGCGGTCTCGTCAAGGTATGCGGCGTCGTCGCGCAGGCTGCTCAATGCCCCGGTGATGGAGGCCAGCGGGGTGCGCAGGTCGTGGGAGATGGAGTTGAGCAGAGCAGCCTGCAGTTTCTCACTCTCCCGCAGCAATTGCGCCTGCCGCGCCTCGCGGGTGAGGTCGATTCGCGTGAGCGCCTGGGCAGTCAGGCTGGCAAAGGCCCCCAGGAGCCGCCATTGCTCAGGCGTCAGGGGGCTGGCTTGCCCGACTGATTGCAGCCCCAACACCCCCACCACACCCTGGGTCGAGCTGAGGGGCAAATAGGTGCCTTTGATCTCGCTCAGGGCCTCGGTACAACGTCCTGCCAATTGACCTTGCCGATAGGCCCAGGCAGCAGCGTCCCGTTCATCTATGTCCAGATCATACCCAGGGCTGTCGAGGGCGGGTTCCAGGCTCCGGCCATTGGCGAGCAGGACGACCGCTTCTCCTCGAAAGACCCGGTCGATGTGATTCATCACAGTCCGAGCCACGTCGGCCGGATCGAGGACCATGGTCAGGTCCCGGCTCAACTCGTACAGGGTGCGGGTATGCGTGGCCTGGTCCCGGGCGGCGTTGGCCTGCTCGCAGGCTTGAGCCGTGAGCGTGCTGATCAGCAGGCCAACGCTCAACAGGGCAATGAAGGTCAGCACGAACTGGGCATCGGCGACGGCAAAGGTATGGTAGGGCTGCACGAACACCAGGTCAAAGGCGAGCACGCTCACCAGGGAGACCAGTACGGCCGGGTATCGTCCCAGCCACAGCGCGGCCAGGACCACCGCCAGCAGGTAGAGCATCACCAGGTTGGTAGGGTCGATGAACGAGCGCAAGGGGAGTCCCAGCAGGGTCGTCACCGCCACCAACCCGATGCCGTAGACGAAGGGCAGCCAGCGATGAACTCGCGGGGCCGCCCTGCCGTTTCGCAATTCTGTCTGCTCCCGGCGCAATGGACGGTCGTCAGAATTCATAGTCGAATTGTACATCATTCAGGGCCGGAATAGAAATCCGGCTGGTCCCTCTCGCCGCCCACAGATCGCCAATAGTCATCGATTACCTGCGCCTGCGCTGCGCTCAACGAAGCCGGCGCTTTCTTTAGATAGGGTGCCGGCATCAACGTCATCTCATCGGCGTCGAGGCTGAGTGTACCCCCCTCAGGATCGGGCGTGAACAATGCCCACGGGATGGGAATGAATCGCCTCGGGTCCCTGACCATGAGCGCCCGGCCATAGACCCCGGGTTCCCTGAAGAACAGCACGAGATAGACGGTCTCGCCCGTTTCCGGATTCAACAACACCCCAGCCACCTCGCCGAGCCACTTTCCCTCCGAGCTGTTCACCTCGTAGCCGGTGAACTGGGTGACCCGAACATCGGCACCAGGCGGTGGCAGCTCACCCGTCGCCGGACCCCCGGCACAGGCTCCCAGGACAGGCACGGCGACAAGCAGCAGCAGGGCAAGGGTCTTGGTGCCCGTCATGGTTCTGTGCTCCCCCTCTGGGTCGAGGTAGTTGGCTGCGTCCCAGTAGTTGGCTCCAGCACGGTCTGGCGCAGGAACGAGTGAAGGGGACTGCTGCGCCGCTTGACCATGACGACGGTCACCGGGGCACGCCCGGCAATCTGGCCCGAGACGCTGCCCATGAGCAGGTTTCGGAACAGCGGTTCCTCGGTGGCCCCCACGACGATCAGATCGTGGCTGCCCGCCTGCGCCTCGTTGATGACACTGTCCACCACGTCGGTCCCTTCAACCAGGCGCTTTTCGACGAACGTGTCCTCGATGCCTTCCAACACATAGTCGAGACACTGTTCGGCACGGACTATGGCCGCG
>CAYMWP010000062.1:0-25917 GCA_964393895.1 uncultured Anaerolineales bacterium
GCTGATTAACGAAGCTAGGGTATGAGGACAGGTGTCCTAAACGAAACACACCCATCTCACATCTCTATCACCGCCGCCGTCACGACAGGGCTGCGCCGCGTCTCTTTACGAAGGAAGCGTGAGAGCGCCTGCTCCACTTTTTCCTCGACCTCGCCCGGCGCCGTCCCCGGCCTGGCCGACGCCGCCGACCGGACGACGTCCTGGGCCTGCGACAACAACTCCTCCGCCTCCGGAGCAAAGACAAAGCCGCGGGTGACGATGCGCGGCTGGCTCACAGGTCGGCCGGTCTGGCGCTTGTAGGGCACGATGGCGGTCATAAAGCCGTCTTGCCCCAGAGCGTCCCGCTCGCGCATCACGGCCGGGCCAATTTCGCCCACCAGGGCCCCGTCCACAAAGACGTATCCGCCCGGCACCCGCTCCCCGATCTCTAGCCGCTCCTCGTCGAGCGTCAACGTGTAGCCATTTTCGACCACGGCGACCTTTTCGTCCGGGATGCCCAACTGGCGCGCGATTTTGCCATGCTGCTTGAGGTGGCGCAGTTCGCCGTGAATAGGGATGAAGAAACGGGGGCGCAGTATGTTGATCAATAATTTCTGTTCCTCCTGGCTGGCGTGGCCCGAGACGTGTACTGGCGAGAGAGGGTCGTAGTAGACGTCCGCTCCCCTCTGGAAGAGACGGTTGACGACGCGATGGATCAATTCCTCGTTGCCCGGGATAGTGTGCGAGGAAAACACTACCGTGTCTCCCTCCCGAATTTGCAGTGAGCGATGCCGTCCCACCGCCAACCGGCTCAGCACCGCCGTCGGTTCACCCTGCGTGCCGGTCGCCATGATGACCGTCTCGCGAGCCGGCAGTTTCTTAGCCTCATCCAGGGTCACCAGCACCCCTTCGGGAACATTGAGGTAGCCCAACTCTCGGGCCATCTTGGTGTTCTCGGCCATGCTCCGGCCGGCGATGGCGATCTTTCTGCCGCGCTCGGCCGTCACGTCCACCACCTGTTGGATGCGCGAGATGAGCGAGGCAAAGGTCGCCACGATCACCCGCCCGGGGGCCTCGCGCATCACCTGATGGAATGCGCCCTTTAGCACCGCTTCCGATGGAGTGTTACCGGGATGGTCGGCGTTGGTGCTATCGGAGAGCAGCGCCAGCACGCCGCGCCCGCTGAACTCGGCCAGCTTGGCGTAATCGGTCGGCCAGCCGTCCACTGGCGTGTGGTCGAACTTGAAATCGCCGCTGTGCACGACCAGCCCCGCCGGCGTGGTTATCCCCAGGCCCACCCCGTCGGGGATGGAGTGGCAGACGTGGTAAGGCTCGATGGTAAAAGGACCAATGTTGATGACGTCGCCGGGGGCAAAAGTGCGCAGCGTCGGCGGGTCCGGCGGTCGCCGCCGCTTCAGCTTGACCTCGATCAGCCCCTGGGTCAGCCGCGTGGCATAGACCGGCACGTTGAACTCTTCCAAAAAATGAGATAGCGCGCCAATGTGGTCCTCGTGACCGTGGGTGATGATGATCGCGCGCACGAGCTCTTTTTTATCGCGCAGGTATCCCCAGTCGGGGATGATATAGTCAATCCCCAACATGTCCGATTCGGGGAACATTATCCCGGCGTCCACGACGAGGACGTTGCGGCCATACTCGATGCTCAGCATATTTTTGCCGACTTCCCCCAGGCCGCCCAGGGGCACAATGCGTAATTTGTCAGTCATGTCACTTTGCTCCAAATAAATGTCTATGAAAAAGCACCGTCTGGCCTACGCTCTCCGGCCCGGCGGTGCGTTTGGTCACTTTCAGTGTTCTTTATCCAACCATTCCATGGGTAAATGTTAGCACGCTCTACCAGTTCTGTCAAATCACGGATCAAAGATGGATGGATTTGAGATTGGGGATCGTACATATTGCGCCGGACATTGTATCCCGGCTGGCGCTCGGCAGTCCGCCACTCGACCAACTTTTGACAGCGCGGCTTGGCTGGGCTATACTGGTGCAAGATGAACACGACAAAACAAATCCATGCCAAGGCGCGCGAGCTGGGGTTCGATCTGGCGGGCGTGGCGCCGGCCTATCCCGTGCCCCATTTCGACGCCTATCAAGCCTGGCTCGCTCGCGGCTACCACGGCGAGATGGACTACCTGGCCCACCCCGACCGGTTCGAGCGGCGCAAGGACCCAACCAGGATTTTGCCAGGCGCGCGTTCTGTCATCTGCGTGGGGTTGAATTACTACCCCGGCCCTCTCCCCACCCACGTCGAGCGCGACCCGTCCCGTGGCCTGGTCTCCAACTATGCCTGGGGCACGGACTATCACGGTCTGATGCTGGATCGTTTGGATGAACTGGCCGCCTTTGTCTCGGCCGAGGCGGGACGCGAGGTCGGGCATCGGGCCTACGTGGACACCGGGCCGGTGCTGGAGCGATCCTACGCGGCCCGGGCGGGTTTGGGATTCATCGGTAGAAACACCTGCCTGATCCATCCGCGAATGGGATCGCGGCTGTTCCTGGGCGTGATCCTGCTCGACGTCGCGCTGAGGCCGGCGTCTGAAAAGGTGAACGCAAGCTGTGGGACTTGTACGTGCTGCCTGGACGCCTGCCCGACGGGCGCGTTGCTCGCTCCCCACGTGCTGGACGCTCGCCGCTGCATCTCTTACCTGACCGTCGAGCTGAAAGGTTCCATCCCTCACGAGCTGCGGCCATTACTGGGCAATCACATCTATGGCTGCGACGTGTGCCAGACCGTCTGCCCGTGGCAGCGGTTCGCCAGGCCCACTCAGGAGCCGGCGTTCCGGGCAGACGAGCCGGAACGCGCCGCGCCGTCGCTGCTGGAACTGCTCGAGATGAACGAGGACACGTTCCGCTGGCGGTACGAAGGCACGCCCATCCTCCGCACCGGGCGGGGCCGGCTGTTGCGCAACGCGGCGGTGGCGTTGGGGAATTGGGGGGATGAGCGGGCAGTACCGGCGCTGGCGCAGGCTCTCGCCGACGTGGAACCGTTGGTGCGAGGGCACGCCGCGTGGGCGCTGGGGCGCATCGGCGGGCCGGCGGCCCGTAAGGCGCTGGAAAAGGCGAGACAGCGCGAGCTCGATACTTACGTTCAACACGAAATTCACCTGGTTTTGGGCCCTCCAATCCAAGCCCCCTGGTGATTACCCGCGAGTGCCTGGGACTATTCAAACGGCCGATTGCATCCGCCGCAGAGACGCAGAGTTAGGGCCATTTTCTATCATCCTCTGCTCCTCGGCGGTGAAATTAGGACCTGGAATCTTTCTCTTCACGCCTCACGCCTCCAGTACCGCCGCCGCATCACGGCCAGCACGCGCGGCATCGCCGCAGTGTAGAGCCAGTAGCCGAATCGTGAGATGGGGAAATCCCAGGCCCCGACGTGGCGCACGAATTCGCCGCCGAACCCCTGCTTGAAGCGATACACGCCCCACAGCGGATCGGATTCGTCCAACTCGTCCGGCGCGCCCCACATATCGTAGACCGCGCAGCCCTGCTCCCGCGCCCAGCGCATTGCCTCCCATTGCAGCAGGTGGTTGGGCATCTTTTCGCGGTGGGCGGCGCGAGAGGCCCCGTACATATACCAGGCCCGCCCTGCGCCCGTCCTGAGCGGATTCGAAGGGAAGTGAAAGATGACCACCATCGCCACCGGCTCCCCTTCCACCTCGGCGATCAGTGGTTGCGCCAGTCCCGCCTCGATGAAAGAGCCCCAGGCGTCATGGTAGTAATCCTCGGGGCGGATGACGAAACCGTCGCGGGCCGCGGTCTCGGCGTACATTTCGTAGAGCAGCGGTAGGTCGGCCAGCACGCCCTGGCGCACCGCCACCCCGCGGCGACCCGCCAGCCGCAAGTTGTAGCGCGTCTTGGATTTCATCGCCGCCAGCAGTTCTTCGGGACTGTGGCTCAGGTCAACGAGCATGGTGTTGCGAAACTGGATCTGCTCGCGGGAGGGCCGCCACCCCCGGCCCCGCAGTATCTCCACGACCATCCGCCCTTCAGCGGCGTCGGCCCGCACGTCGGGGTCTATTTTGAGGAACAGCGCCCGCTCCCGCCGGGCCGTGTCCTCCAGGTAGGCCAGGACCTGGTCCAGGAGGGAGGTGTTCCCATAATCCAGGGTCGGCCCTTTGGGGACGTACATCACCGCCGAGGGGTGGCGGCCCAGCCGGCGGGTCAAGAATGAAGCGGCCGCGCAGGGCCGACCACCTGCTGAATCCAGCCACAGATGGCGGGACGGCTGCCACCCGTAGCGGGATTTGAACGTGCCCCACTCCCAGGTCTGGAGGACGTGAGCGGCGGGCAAGTCGGCCAGCGCAGAATTCCAGTCGGCGCGTGAAGTGGGATGCTTGATGGATGGTTTCATCTTTGCCGCCGGTCCCTCAGTACCGAGTACCCAATATTCAACACTTGATACCGCAGCGGCGCATAGACCCGGTCCCACGCGCCCACGCTGCGCGCCAGGCGCCCGCCAAAGCCGCGCTTGAAGCGGTAGACGGACCACAGTCCATCCCGCCGCTGGGCGAACTCGGCCTCCAACTTTTCCGCGTCCTCGTCAGGAACGCCCCACAGGTCGTATGTGGTGCAGCCCAGGGATTTGGCCCAACGCATCGCCTCCCACTGGAGCAGGTAGGTGGGCATCTTTTCGCGGTGTTCGTTGCCAGAGGCCCCGTAAAAGTACCACGAGCGCGGCGGAAGCGCGAAAACCATCACCGCCGCTACCGCTTCTCCCTCCACCTCCGCCAGCAGCAGCCGCGCCCTGCCCGGGGGCACGAACAGCCGGTAGGCCGCCTCGTAGTAGGCCGGAGAATGGACGCCGAAGTGGTCTCGCTCGGCGGTGGCGGCGGTCAGCGCGTGGAAGGCGGAGAGATCGGCTTCAGTCGCCTCCCGCGCCACCACTCCCCGGCGGGCCGCCAGCCGCACGTTGTAGCGGGTCTTGGATTTCATCGCCGCCAGGATATCGTCCTCGTCAGGGGAAATATCCACGATCAGCGTGCGGCGGGGTTGGACGCTGCCGAAGGGGGAGGGACGGAAGCCGAGGGCGCGCAATCGCTCGCGGTGGGAAGCGTTATCTGGCAGGTCAGGCTCGACGGTGAGCGTGATTGCCCCCCGCGACCGGGCAGCGCGGTCGAGCGCCGCCAGCAGCGCCGCCAACTGCTCCTCGTCGGCCCAATCCACCAGCGGCCCTTTGGGGACGTAGGCCAGGCGCCCCCAGCCGCCGGGCAAGCGGCGGTAGAGCAGTTGCGCCCCGGCGACAAGCTCGCCCCCGTGGGCCAGCCCTACCCGTTCATCCGCCCACCCGAACTGGGATTTGAGCGCCCCCCAGGGAGCGGTCTGGAGCACGTGGGCGTTGGGGTGGCGGACGACGAAGCGGTCCCATTCACCGGGTGCGGCGGACGGCCAAGTTTCTAACGCCACTGCGTCCCCCGCCGGGCCACGACGAGCAGACCGCCTCCTCTTTTCCCGGAAGGCACGTCCATCTCGTAGTAGGGGCGCCAGCGGCGGCCGAGGTTCCGCACGACGGCGCGGCGTATCCAAGCCTGGTGGCCCAGGAAGCGCAGCCTCGGCGAGGCCAGTATCTTCCACACCGACAGTCGCCGCCCAATGCCGTAAAGGTGGTTCATCCGGTCCCACAGCCGCTCGACTTGCTCCGGGATATAGTAGCGGGTCTTGACTGTTTCCATTCCGGCGACAGAAAGCAAGTGCCGCCAGTCGGCCGGGTTGTAGTAGTGGTGGTGCTCCAACCGGGCGTCCACCGTGGCGGCGTATGCCTCGGCTCCACGCACGTCGCCCTTTTCCTGTCGCCGGGCGTAGCCGTCGAGAAAGTAGCGGAAAGAGTCGGAAGGAACGGTAAAGATAAAGCGGCCGCCGGACATCCCTTTGGCAGGCCCAGGGCGGCGTAGCACCCGCCTGACCTCGCGCAAGACGGGCAGCAGGTCAGGGATATGCTCCAGAACCGAGTTGCTAAAGACAGTGGCAAACGTACCGTCGGCGTAGGGCAGGGCGTGCCCCTGGCCCAGTTCCACGTGACGGTACGCGCCCGACCGGGCGGCCTGGCGCAATTGCTCCATCCAGGGGTCGAGGCCCGCTTCTACACACGCCTCTGTCCCAAAGAGTATCTGGGCGACCAGGCCATCGCCGCAGCCCAGGTCCAGCAGAGGGGACTGGTACTCTTCCTCGGCCGCCACACGCAGCTCGACCGCCCGCCACAATGCGACGGGCGGAGCGAACCAATATGCTTCCAACGAGTCGGTGAGATAGTCCGGTATCATTTCAGCAATCGAGCAGTATACCGCAGGCGCGGAGGAGTGTCAATGAGCTTTGGCGGCCAGCAGTTTCTCCAAAAGCGCTTTTTCCTCCTCCCGTGTGCCGACTTTACCGTTCAGCCGGGCGTCGCGCAGCGCGCCCAGCAGTTGGCCAAATAGCGGGCTGGGCCTCAATCCCATCTCTTTCAGATCGTCGCCGGTGAGTTCCGTCTCCACCAAGCGCCACTCCGTCTGGTAGCGCAGCAGCCGCTCGCGGAGCCGCTTGCGGTCGGCGGCGACCCAGGCCGTGGCCAGCACGCGGGCCGGATAGGGGCGTAGCAAATGGTAGACCACGCTGGGCCGGCGCGCTCTTCCCAGTTCAGGCAGATGCTCTTTCAATCCGATCAGCAGGCCCAGGTCCTCGGCGTCGTCGTGCTTCACTTTGAGGCCGGCGATCAATCCCTTCAGCTCCTCGCCGTCGAGCCGGTACGCCAGCAACGCCAGGTAGATGAAAGGGGCATCCTCCGGCCCTAGCCCCCAGGACTCGGGTTGCAGATCCGTGCGGAAGATGTACCACTTGGCCTCGAGCCACTTGTCGTAGCGCAAGCCGGGGTGGATGTGGGCCAAGATACCCAACTCGTCCAGGCGATGCAATGCCTGTTCTGGTTCCGGTTCGGCAAAGAGCTGTTCCAATTCGTGACGTATGCGGTCGCCGCTGACCCGTTTCAGGAGCGGCAATCCGTCGGCGATCAGTTCCTCGCTGCGGGGATCGAGGTGGAATCCCAGCCGGCTCTCCAACCGCGCGGCCCGCAACATGCGGGTGGGATCGTCCACAAAGCTGAGGCTGTGCAGCACGCGGATGACGCCATCCTGGAGGTCGGCCTCGCCGCCGTAAAAGTCCAATAGCTCACCCCAGTGATCGGGGTCGAGGCGGATGGCGAGGGTGTTGATGGTAAAATCGCGGCGGTGGAGGTCCTGCTTGATCGAGCTGCGCTCCACCTGCGGCAGGGCCGTGGGGTGAGTGTAGAACTCGGTGCGCGCCGTGGCAAAATCAACGCTGGGCGGCATAGGGTCTTGGGGGGCGTGCTCCACGACGCGCCGCCAGACACTGTGTGAGAGGAGCCACTTGGCGGTGCCAAAGCGCTTGTGGGTGCGCACCCGTCCCCCCAATTTTTCGGCCAGGCGGCGAGCCAGCGCGATCCCGTCTCCCTCGACGACCAGGTCCACGTCCACTATGGAGCCGCCCAGCAGCAGGTCGCGCACCAGCCCGCCGACAAAGTAGGGGATGAATCCCATAGCGTGGGCTTCTTGCGAGATCAGGTGCACCAGGGCGAGCACCGGTTCGGAAAGAGCCTGCTCCAGCAGCGCGATCACATCGTCCCGCCGGGCGGGTTGCGGCGGCGCACCCCACAGGGCGATCAGATCGGTGCGGGTAGCTACCCCGACGAGCTGACCGTCTTTTACAACGGGAATCTGTCCCCATCCGCTTTGGATCATCGTCTGCTGAAGGCGCGCCAGCGAGTCGTGGCTTTCGACGGTGACGCTGCCGGCATCCATGACCTGGGTGACGGGCGCGCCGGCCATCTTGAATTGGAGCGCCCGATCCACGGCCCGCCGGGTCAGCAATCCGATCACGTCCCCGTCCGCGACGACCGGGTATCCCTCGTGTCCGGTGCGCCGCATACGTTCGGCGGCATCGGCGACCGTCTCTTGGGGGGAGAGCACCTGCACGCCCAGGGACATCACCTGGGCGACGGTGGCGCCCGGCTGCACCAGCTCTGGCAGCAAACGCAACAATTCCTCGCGCACTGCCAATAGCGGGCGACGGCGAATGAGGGCGGCGGCCGCCCGTTTGTGGCCCCCACCGTCAAAGTGTTTGGCTACCGCAGAGACGTCAATGTCGTCAGTGGTGCTGCGGGCGACGAGTTGGATGCGCTTGCCGTCGTCGAGAGCGACGAGCACGAACAAGGCCGATGGTTCCAGCAGTTCGCGCAGTTTGTGAGCCAGGGTCGAGATCTCTTCCGAGAACTCGGGCGCTTCGGCCCAGGCGACGATGATGTTATGCCCCTCGATCTCGTGGGTCTCGCTTTGCTTCAGCAACTGCTCGTAGAGTTCGCGCTGCTCCGGCGCGAGGGGATGGTGCAGGAACTCGTCCACCACGTCGAGGCGCGCCCCCTGATCCAGCAGCCAGGCCGCCGCGCGCGCGTCGCGGGCGGAGGTGGCCTGGTAGGAGAGAGAGCCGGTATCCTCGTAGATGCCGAGCAGCAACAGCGTGGCCTCGATGGCGGTCAGTTTGAGGGCGCGGGCCGAGATTTCTTCGATCAGCAGCGTGGTGGTGGCTCCCAACGTCTCGCCGGAAAAAGTCCAGCCGGGGGGCAGTTCGCGGTCGAGTTCGTGGTGGTCAATGATGTCCACCTGCAGGTCGCGTCCCATGCCTCTGAGCGTAGTCAGGCTCTGCGTATCCACCAAAATGGCGCGTCTGATCCTGCGGCGACGGGGTAGGTCATCGGGGGCGAGGAGTGAGAGTTCGGCGCCATAGAGCGCCAGGAAGGCGCGCCCGTTGCGGTTGATGCGGCGGGGCAGCACGGGGGTGGCGGCAGGGAAGAGCTTGCTCGCCCCCAGCAGGCTGGCGATCGCGTCGAAATCTGCGTTTTCGTGGGTCAGGATGACGTCCACGGCAGTGCTCCCTGTGGTTCAACTACGAGTGTCTGGCGGAAACCGCGCCTCAGTGCGCCAATGAGATGTGCAGTCGCTATCTGAAAGATACCACAGATCGCTTTTGCCGCCAAGTGAGTGCACTAACCGCACGGTAGCTGCTCAGTCTGTTTTTGGGGGGCATCACTTCGCAGCCTGGAAAAGAAACGCTCCAGCAACGCTTGCGATTCCTCGGCCAGTACGCCTCTGATGACGGCCACGCGGTGGTTAAAGCGCGGGTCGCGCAAAAGTTCGACCACCGATCCCGCCGCGCCGGCCTTGGGGTCGTCCGCTCCGTACACCAGCCGGCCCAGTCGGGCCGAGATCATCGCGCCGGCGCACATGGGGCAAGGTTCCAACGTGCAGTAGAGCGTCACCTGCCCCAAGCGCCAGCCGCCCAGCGCGCGAGCCGCCTCCCGCAGGGCCAGAATCTCTGCGTGGGCGGTCGGGTCTCTAGCGGCTTCCTTGCGGTTGTGTCCCCGCCCGACGATGGCCCCTTCACACACGGCCACCGCGCCGACGGGTACGTCGCCGTGAGCCAGGGCGAGCTCCGCCTCGGCCAGGGCTTGGAACATCCAGGCTGTGTCGTTCACGGCGGTATTATAACACAGGCGAGAAACGGGACAATGCGGCGCGTCTGCCGGTTCGTTGACAACTGACCGCGCGGCGGTATAATCAATCCGTGTGACTCTGAGTACCAAATAGGAGTGAATTTATGGATATATTTCTGGAAGCTCTGCTCATCTTTGTTCTGCGTGTGGTAGGTATCACCGTGAGTACGATTGGGACATTGACAACCGTGCAAGGGCGCAAGCTCCTCGCCGCGGTGACGGGCTTTGTCAGTGCGTTGGTCTACATCATCGCTGCCGGTAAGGTGGTGGCCAACCTGAGCAACGTCTGGAATATCCTGGCATACTGTAGCGGCTTCGCCGTGGGCACATTGGTCGGGATGTTCCTGGAGGAGCGGCTGGCCATGGGCTTTGCCGAGGTGCGATTCATCTCCTCCGAAAAGAGCGACGCGCTGGCGGAGGCGCTGCGACTGTCGGGGTTCGGCGTGACTGAACTCTACGGCCACGGGCGGGAAAGTGTGGTGGGCATCGTCGAGACCATTTTGCCCCGCAAGAACGTGGACGGGGTACTAAAGATCGCCAGGAGGGTGGACGAAAAGGCCATTGTGACGGTGAGGGAAGCCCGCACGGTACAACGTGGCTACTGGAAAATGCGCAAGTGAAGATAAAGGCGCGATAACTCCCGCATGCGCGGAAAAAACACCCACCTGTACGTCACCGCCTTTGCCGGCGGGCTGACCTCGCTGGCGGTCGAGTTCGCCGCCTCCAGCCTGCTCCGTCCCCATTTTGGCACGGCCAACCTGGTGTGGGCGACCATCATCGGCTTGATCTTGCTCTATATGATGGCGGGCTACTTTCTCGGCGGGCGCTGGGCCGATCGCTCACCCCGCGCCACTACACTCTACCAGATCGTGGCCTGGGCCGCTTTTCTCGTGGGTCTGATCCCCTTTGTCGCTCGCCCCGTGCTCTCGCTGGCGACGCCGGCCTTTGAAAATTTCGACGCCGTGATGCTCGGCGGCTCCTTCGCCGCCGTGTTGATCCTCTTCAGTTTACCGGTCACGTTGATGAGTTGCATCTCACCCTTTGTCGTCCGGCTGACGCTGGAGGAGGTGGAGAGCGCCGGAAAAACTTCCGGGCGCGTATACGCCATCTCGACCCAGGGCAGTTTTCTGGGAGCGTTTCTACCCGATCTGTTGCTGACGCCCACCATCGGTACGCGCAACACGTTCGTCCTGCTGTCGCTGTTCCTGCTGCTCGTAGCCTTCGTTGGGCTGGGCCGCAACGACCGCCGCCGCCTGCTGCTGTATCTCTGGATGCCGGTCGTCATCCTGCTGCTGGCGCTGTTCCTGCGCGGGCAGCCGGTCAAGGCGGCCGAAAACAGTATCTATGAGACCGAGTCGGCCTACAACTATATCCAGGTGGTGGAAGAAGAGGGCGGCTGTCGCCAACTGCTCTTGAACGAGGGGCAGGGCATTCACTCCGTCTACTGTCCCGACCAATTGCGTACCTCCGGCCCGTGGGACTATTTCCTCATCGCGCCGTACTTTAATCCCCCACCCTACACCCCCGACCGGGTCACGAGCGTTCTCCTCATTGGGCTGGCCGGCGGCACGATGGCCCGGCAGTTCAGCGAGGTCTACGGCCCGTTGCCCATCGTTGGGGTGGAGATTGATCCCAAAATCGTGCGCGTGGGGCGCGAGTTCTTTGGCATGAGCCAACCCAACCTCGACGCGGTCGTCGCAGACGGGCGTTATTATCTGGCCCATTCCGACCGGCGCTACACCGTCATCGGCGTGGACGCCTACCGTCTGCCCTACATCCCCCCGCACCTGACGACGGTCGAGTTCTTTCTCCAGGCGCGCGATCATCTCACCGACGATGGCGTCGTCGTCATCAACGTCGGGCGGGCCGGCGACGATTACCGGTTGGTGGAGGCCATGCTGGCGACGCTGCTCCGCGTCTTTCCCGCGGCCCACGTGATCGAGGTGCCCCGTAGTTTTAACACCGTCGTCGTCGCTACGGCCCAGCCCGGCGAGAGCCGCAACCTGCTGTTCAACCTGCCGCACCTGGAGGGAGACGAGTTCCTGTACGCAACGGCGCGGGCTGCACTGGACAACGTGCGCCCCACGGAAGCGGGGCCGGTCATCTTTACCGACGACCGCGCTCCCATCGAGTTGATGACCAACGCCCTCGTGTTCGACTTTGTCCTGCAAACCAGATGACGTTCGACAGAGGAGCAATATGACCCGCACCCGCTGGCCCCTTCTAATTCAATGGCTGCTCGTGCTATCTCTACCCATCTTTCTATTGGTGGCCGACTTGCGGATCGTGACCGGTCACTGGTTCGTGCATTGGGAGTATGGGAAAGCGAGTTTCCCCCCCGATTCGTACGGCCTCTCCACGTTCGAGCGCACCCAGTTGGCCGAAACTTGTGTGGATTACCTGGCGACCGGAGCCGACCTCTCGCTCTTGGAAGAGTTGCGGCTCCCCAGCGGCGAACCGGCCTTCAACCGGCGGGAGCTGCGTCACATGTTCGACGTGCAGGTGGTGTACTGGCGCCTGATGACCGCCTGCGTCGTCGCCGCGCTGGCGCTGGCGGGTGGGGGCGCGATACTGCTCGCCTCTGAGCACACACGCCGGCACGCTCTCGTCGCGCTCTTGCGCGGGAGCGCGCTCACCCTGGGATTGCTAGGAGCAGTCGGCGCGTACATGGCGCTGAGTTGGGGCGAGTTCTTTACCACTTTCCACCGCATCTTTTTCGAAGGCGACACCTGGCTATTCGATTACTCTGATACCCTGATCCGGCTGTTCCCCATGCGCTTTTGGATGGACGTGGCGGTCGTCATCGTCGGCCTGCTGATTCTCGAGTCCATCGTCATGGGTGGTGTGGCGTGGGTGTTGATGCGGCGGCTGGCGAATGGTCGCTAGTTCGGGCCGTGTTCATTTGACTTGGGTGTGTTTCAAATGAGTTGGGTAAGACCTCGGAGGTCTAGGGTCTCTACTGAAATGAAACACACTCATTTGACTTTTGTGGTAATTTTATTACACTATTCGTGCACCCACCTCGAAAATAGGAATGAGACGAGAATTTCCCCCACCCGTTGGGCGAGGTCTCGGACCAAAGCCCGCCGCTGGGGGACGTTCACCTCGGCCGGAGACCGGGTTTTTTAGAAGACGTTGGGCGAACGGGAGATTTGAGGCAAAGCTTTGTTAGGCAATATCGCTATGCTACGCTAAAGCGTTTTCCCTAAACGCTCATTCCCTGTAATTGTGGGGGAACGACGATGATCTGGCAGTACAACATCTACGCGGTAGCCTTGCTCCTGACAGCCGGTGTATCGGCGGTTTTGGCGTTCTACGCCTGGCGCCGCCGCCCCGCGCCCGGTGCGCTACCGTTTGCCCTGCTGATGGCGGCCGTGGCCGAGTGGTCGCTGGCATACGGGATGCGGCTGGGCAGCGTCTCTTTGTCAGCCAAAATCTTTTGGTCCCAGGTGCGGAACGTGGGCGTCAACGTGACGGGGGTGGCGTGGCTGGCTTTTGCGCTCCAATATACTGGCCAAGGCAAGTGGTTGACGCGCCGTAACGTGATCCTGCTATCCATCGTGCCTTTCATCTCCTCGCTGCTGGCCTGGAGCAACGGATACCACGGCCTGATCTGGAGCAACTTTGAACTGGACACCGGCGGGCCGTTCCCCGTGCTAATAGTCGCCGCTTATGGCGCGGGGTACTGGGTCAGCGCAGTGTACTTTTACCTCCTGTTCCTATCGGGCGTGACGTTGCTCGTTCGAGAATTGCTTCGTTTTCCTGGCCTGTACCGCAGGCAAGGGGTCATCTTGTTGTCCGGCGTCCTGGTGCCAGTGGTGGGGCACTTGTGCTCCAGCTTACACCTGGTCCCTTCCCTCAATCTGAACCTGACCCCTTTTGGCTTTGCCATCGCCGGTCTTGTGATAGCGTGGGGACTCTTCCGCCACCGCCTGCTCGACGTCGTGCCGATGGCGAACGACGTCGTCCTCGAGAGTATGAGTGACGGCGTGATAGCATTGGACGTCCAGAACCGCATAGCGGGTCTCAACCCATCGGCGGAGCGCATAATCGGCCACACAGCATTAGAGGTCATTGGGCAGCCGGTTACCCAGGTTCTGCCCGCCCGCTTCCCAACAATCGGACAAGAGACACAGACAGAGGTCACTTTGGGTGAAGGCGATGCAGCCCACACTTACGAGTTGCGTACTTTGCCACTGCACGACCGGCGCGACCGCCTGACGGGACGCCTGGTCGTATTGCGAGACGTGACCGAGTTGAGGCAGGCGGAGAATTCGTTGCGCCAGGCGCACGGAGAGTTGGAGATGCGCGTCCGAGAGCGGACGGCGGAGCTGGCAAGGGTCAACGAGGCGTTGCAGTCACACATCGCCAAGCGCGAGCAGACCGAGAAAGAGATGAAGCGACGGGCGACTCAAGCCGCCCTGCTTTACGAAGTGGGGCGGCGTCTGAGCGGCAAGTTGGAACTTGACGCGCTGCTATCTGAAATCGTCACGGCGGTGTGTGAAGCTTTCGATTATTACGGCACGATGCTGTTGCTGCTCGACAAGGAGAGCAACCATCTGACGTTGCAATCCATCGCCGGCGGCTACACTGACGTCTTTCCCGACGATCTCTACCTCGCCGTCGGGGAGGGAATGATCGGGCACGCGGCGGCGACCGGCGAGACACAGATAAGCGGCGACGTCAGCCGGAACGCTCACTACGTGCGCAAGGCGGCCGAGCAAACTCGGTCGGAAATGGCGGTGCCGATCAAGAGCGGCGAGAAGGTGATCGGCGTGCTCGACGTACAGAGCGAGGAGTTGGACGCCTTCGACGAGAGCGACGTGGTCGCCATGGAGACTCTGGCTACCCAGGTTGCCGTGGCCCTGGAGAACGCCCGCTTGTACAAAACGGTGGCGCAGGAACTGGCCGAGCGTAAACAGGCCGAGGAAGCACTGGCGCGGCACAACCGCGAACTGGCGCTGCTCAATCGCGCCAGCCAGGCCTTTAGCTCCACCCTCGACCTGGACCAGGTGCTCACAGTCGTCCTGGAAGAGACACGCCGTTTACTGGACGTGACCGCTTGTTCGATCTGGCTGGTCGAGCCGGAGACCGAGGAGCTGGTCTGCCGGCACGCCATCGGCGTCCAGAGCGACGTGGTGCGGGGCTGGCGGCTGGCGCTGGGTGAGGGGTTTGTGGGCCTGGTGGCTCAAAGCGGAGAGAACCTGGTCGTGGCGGATGCGCAGGCCGACGGTCGTTACTTTGCGGGCGTGGACCGGCAAACCGGATTATCCTTGCGCTCCATCCTCAGCGTCCCACTGCGCGCCGAGCAGAGAGTTATCGGGGTGCTACAAGTACTGGACACGAAAGTGGACAGTTTTAACTCGGCCGATGTGGCGTTGATAGAGCCGCTGGCTGCGGCTGCGTCCATAGCCATCGAAAATGCCCGCCTGCACCGCCAAGTGCTCGAACACGCCGATCAACTGGAGCAGCGGGTCCAAGAGCGCACCGCCCAACTGCAAGCCCAGTACGCGCGCCTGGAAGCGATCCTGGGCAGTATCTCCGATGGCATCATCGTCACCGGCGCGCAGGGAGAGCTGATCCTGGCCAATAGCGTCGCGCGGACCTGGCTCAACCAGACCCTCTCGCCGGCAGACTCCGACCGGCTGCAGGAGACGGTGCGAGACCTGGCGCAGCGGGCCGCGGAGCGACCGGAAGCGGTTTTGGAGTTGACGGGACTCGATCTGGAACTAAAAGCAGCGCCGGTGGAGGAAGAGAGAGAACAGAAACACGTCGTCGTAGTCGCAGTTCACGACGTCAGCCATCTCAAGGCGCTGGATCGAGTAAAGACTCGCTTCGTCTCCAACGTCTCCCACGAGTTGCGCACGCCCATCACGACGATCAAGCTGTACGCGAACCTGATGCAGCGCAAGCCGGAAAATTGGGAGCAGTACCTGGGCGTGCTGATGGAAGAGGCTGACCGCCAGGCGCGGCTGGTGGAAGAGATCTTGCAGGTCTCGCGCATTGACACCGGCCGGCTGGAGATAAAGCCTCGCCCGACCCTCCTCGACGAGTTGGCCGAGACCGCGGTAGCGAGCCGCCACGCGCTGGCACATAGCAGGGGGCTGACCCTGGAACATCGGCCGGCGCGACCGGGGCCAACGGCGCTGATAGACCCGGAACGGATAATGCAAGTGCTGAACAACCTGGTGGAGAACGGGATTCATTACACACCGGAGGGAGGCAAAGTGACGGTCTCCACCGGTACGGGGGAAATGCAAGACCGCCTCTGGGCCACGGTGACGGTGGCAGACAATGGGATGGGCATTCCTAAAGATGAATTACCCCACGTCTTTGAGCGGTTCTTTCGCGGCGAAAAGCCACAGTCAATGCAGCTCTCTGGGACCGGCCTGGGATTAGCCATCGTCAAAGAGATCGTCGAGCTACACGGCGGGCGAGTGACGGTGGAGAGCGAGGTAGGCGCGGGCGCCACCTTCACCGTCTGGCTGCCCCTCGCCGACCGGCGCACTAGATACGGAGGAGAAATGGGACAAGATCTTTCCCCACCAGTTGGGCGAGGTCTCTGACCGAGGTCCGCCGCTGGCGGCATTCGCCTCGGTCGGAGATTGTCGCTGTGCTTACAGGCGGGCGGGAGATAATAACTCGTCGATTTGAGGCACAGCTTTTAGGTAGTTCGACAATGTTAGGTTCCAAACGACACTACAACGAATTGGGAAAGGAGCGAATTCTTTGCCGCCGCACGAGGCCAATTCTGGCTATAGACGCGGTTGAACGATGTGCCTCAATTCGTTTTTTCTAAACTCGCTGTAGCGTTTCGCCCAAATCTAACATTGTCAAAGTAGCTCGACAATGTTACATTCGGCTCGTAGTCACGCACGGAGTGTAACGGAGTGCGGTTTTGCGCCACTCCACTGCGTTTCGTGGCGCACTACGAACATCACTTTCTCTCAAGATACGAAATCTAACATTGTCGAGGTAGTTACGTTACTTTTGGAGGAGCAAGAGATGAAAAAGCAAAAGATGTTCGGTGTGAGTCTCGTCCTGGTTATGCTGGCGGCATTGGGCGGAGCAGTCAACGGCGTGGTGACGCTCAGCGCCCAGAACAACGTCCATCCCGCGGCCACCACGGACGACCTGGTATTCATCCACCATTCTTGCGGCAGCAACTGGCTGAGTAACAGCCTGCACGACGCTCTGCTGGCCAAGGACTATATTGACGAGCGCAACGATATCACCTACGGCACGACCATGTCCCCCGACGCCGGCCGCCCCTCCTCGCTGGGCTCCACGCCGGGCGACCAAACTGACATGAACCATTGGATCCGTTGGTTCAACGACTATCTCGACGGTGTCGCGGGCCATGGCAGCGCCGATGGGTTCAACAAGATCATAATGTTCAAGAGCTGCTATCCCATCAGCAACGTCTGGGGCGACGGCACAGAGCCGGGAGACCCGTTCAGCTCCGATCAAACACTCGCCAACTACAAAGCCGTCTACCGGCACCCAAGCGGCCCAGGCAACACCTATGACGACGGCGGTTACACTTACAAGCCGCTGGAGGATATCTTTGCCGAAAATCCCGGCATCCTGTTCATCCCCGTCACCGCCCCGCCGCGTCACTATGCCCCCTCCGACGCCACCGACGATGCGGAAGCCGCCCGCGCCCGTGCGTTCAACAACTGGCTCAAGAACGATTGGCTCGCCAGTTACGACGTGGCCCACCCGGGGTTGAACAACGTCGCCGTCTTTGACTGGTTCGACGTGTTGGCCTATCCAGACGACCATGCCAGTCACCCCAACCGCCTCAGGGCCGAGTACGGCGGCGATGACGGCAACTCGCATCCCAACGACGCGGCCAACTCTGACTCGACCGAGATCTTTGCCACCGACCCGGATAACTTTATTGACGCCGCCTGGGAGGCTTTCGCGGGCGGCGGCGACGACGACGACGAAACTGCTGGGTCTTGCAAGTCTCCCTCGGCGCGGACGCCCAAGTACGGCGAGAGTGTCACCTACACCATCGTCATCCAGAACCTCGAGGCCCCCCTCGCCTCCACCGTCTACCTGACCGACGTGATACCCTCCGGCCTGCTTTACGTTTCCGGCACCCTCACCGCTACGGCCGGCCTCGCCAACGACACGGCGCCGCCCACGCTGACCTGGTTCGGCGCACTGACTCCCACCCCGGCCGTCACCATCACCTACGTCGTCACCGTGAGCACTCACCTGACCCAGGCCGTGGTCAATACGGCGACCATCGCCGCGCCGGGCTATCAGACCATCACCTGCCGAGCCACCATCGTCGCCAACGGCTATCCCGCCCACCTGCCGCTGGTGCTGAAAAACAGCTAACTCGACGGCCGCTCCTTGGCCGCAGACCTTGGAGGTTCGCGGTTGCTCTCGAGGTCTTGGCAAAAGTGGGACAGGCTTTCCAGTCAGCCGTTCGAACAGGCTGGGAAGCCTGGCCCGCCGAGAACGAAAAAGGGGCGGGCGCAACTCATTCTTCTCCCCGCCAATGGCCCTCAGTGATCTCGAGCAGCAGCGAAAGGTCCACGTTGCCGCCGCTGACGACCACGGCGACGTTTTGCCCCAGCCGCTCCACCTTGCCGTACAGCAGCGCCGCGATGCCCACGGCGCTCCCTCCTTCGACGACGAGGTGATGCTCTCGGAGCGCAAAGGTCATGGCGCCCGCGATCTCTTCTTCAGAGACCAGGACCGTTTCGTCAACGTACCTCTGAACGATGTCAAAGGTGTAGCGGTTGGGGGCGATCCCGCCCGCCAGCGCATCGGCCAGGGTCGGCTGCTCCACGATGTCCACTACTCTCCCGGCGCGGAGGCTTTCGACCATGGCCGGGCCGCGCTCCATCGAGACGCCGACGGTGCGGATGCCGGCGTGCGCGCTCTTGAGGGCCAGCGCGATCCCACCGAGCAACCCGCCGCCGGAGAGAGGGACGACGACCGTGTCAATCTCGGGCAGGTCTTCCAGCAACTCTAGCCCGATGACGCCCTGCCCGGCGATGACGAACGGGTCGTCGAAGGGGTGGATCATGGCCAATCCCTCTTCCTCCTGTAAGCGATAGGCGTGCTCCGTCGCCTCGTCATAAGTTTTGCCGCGCACGATGGCCTGGCCGCCCAGCCTCTGGATCGCCGCTCGTTTGACCTCCGGCACCGCTTCCGAAAGCAGCACCGCCGCGCGGATTCCCAACCGGCGGGCGACGTAGGAGACGGCCCGGCCGTGGTTTCCGCTGGAGACGGTTACCACTCCCCGCTCGCGCGCCTCCGGGTCGAGATTCAGCAGCTTGTTGGCGGCTCCCCGGATCTTGAACGAGCCTGTCTCTTGCAGGTTTTCGAGCTTGAGGTAGACCTGGCCGCTGACGCGCTCTGCCAGCCGGTCGGAACGGATCAGGGGCGTTCGTTTGGCGACGGCCGCGATCTTTTGCCGCGCCAGGTAGATATCGCGCATTGTTATGCCGGGAGTGCACATCTGTTTTTCGTCCTCTCTTTCCGCGACTAACCCGGTCACGATCGAGTTCATAGCCAGACACTGGCCGCCGCCGGAGGGGTCGGGCTTGGTCGGAGACCTCGCCCAACGACGGAGGCTATTTTCGAGGCAGTATAGTGTAACTTTATCGGAAGGTCAACTCCAGGTGCGGCGCACTTCCCAAGTGCGGCGCACCTGGTGCTGATTTGACAACCTCGCACGAGTTGTAGTATAGTAGTAGCGTGGTGGACGAAGCAACCCAGGCCGAGTACCGGCCAACGATCAAGGACTTGCCCATTGACGAGCGCCCGCGCGAGCGGCTGGTCAGCGCCGGCGAGGGGGCGCTCTCGACGACGGAACTGCTGGCCATCATCCTGCGCACGGGCGTGGGCGGCGAAAGTGTCCTGGATATGGCGAGCCGGCTCATCTCCCGCTACGGCGGCCTGGCAGGTCTGGCCCGGGCCAGCTTTGCCGAATTGCGGGCCGAAAAGGGACTGGGGCCGGCCAAGACGGCGCAGCTCAAAGCGGCGCTGGAGCTGGGCCGGCGTATGCTGCTCGCCTCGCCTGAGGAGCGCCTCGTCGTGCGTTCCCCGGCCGACGTGGCGCAGCTCATGATGGCGGAAATGGCCCATCTGGAGCAGGAACATTTCCGGGTGCTGTACCTGGATACGCGCAACCGGCTGCTCGGCTCCGAGGTAGTGTACGTGGGAAGTCTCAACGCCTCTCACATTCGAGTGGGCGAAGTGTTCCGGGACGCCGTCAAACGGAACTGTGCCGCCATCATCGTCGTCCACAATCACCCTTCCGGCGACCCCACCCCTTCGCCCGAGGACGTACAAGTGACCAGGCAGTTGGTGGCGGCAGGCGCCCTGCTGGACATTGAGGTTCTCGACCATCTGATCGTCGGGCAGCAGCGTTTCGTTAGCCTGCGCGAGCGCGGCCTGGGCTTTGAACAGTTGGGTTAGAGGTGTGGCGACTACCTAACAAAGCTATGCCTCAAGGGGTAAGACGGGACGTCATCGTATCTTCTCAAAAAGTGGGGGCGACTTGCCAAGCCGCTGGAAAATCAACCTAGTCTGCCCTGATTCAAAACACCGACGGTTTCAGAGTGGGCACAGATCTTGTGTGAAAGGTTCAAAATGAATAGCAGCTCGGTGAGCATATGCCCCCTGTTGACAGAAAGAGAATTAACGATAATCCTTGGATATTGCGATCCCCAGCAAGGGTAACGCTTAAGGTGCTGTGCAAAGGCCGTCCAGCGGCTCAACCAAACCGTAAATCGTAAAACCGGAGGTATACGTGGAAGAACTAGAAATTCGTTTGACGACCCTGAAGGACAAACTGGATCACATCCGGGGGCGTCTTTGACCTGGCTGCCAAAGAGCAGGAAATCGCCAAACTGGAGAAACGGGCCAGCAAGCCAGACTTTTGGGACGACACTGAGGTGGCCCAGGAGGCGATGCGCCGCCTCTCCGGCTTGCAGGAGGAAACAGAACTCTGGAACACGCTAGCGCAGCGAGTGCGGGACGCGCTGGAGCTTGCTGCGCTGGAGGACGAAAGCCTGGGAGAGGAGCTGACCACCGAGACGGACAGACTGGAGCAAGAGATAGAGCGGCTCGAGTTTCACCTGCTCCTCTCCGGGCCTCACGACCGGGAGAGCGCTATTCTGGCGATCCACGCTGGCGCCGGCGGCACCGACGCCCAGGACTGGGCCGAGATGCTGCTGCGCATGTACCTGCGCTGGGCCGAGTCGCGCGGCTACGCCGCCGAGGTGGTGGACCGCCTGCCCGGCGAGGAGGCTGGCATCAAGCGGGCCATGGTCGCCGTCTCGGGCGCTTATGCCTACGGCTATGCCCGCGCCGAGCGGGGCGTGCACCGATTGGTGCGTCTTTCCCCCTTCGACGCCGCCCATCGCCGCCACACCTCCTTCACGCTGGTCGAAGTATGGCCCGACATAGGCGACGACGTCTCGGTGACGATTGACCCGAACGACTTGCAGATTGACACCTTCCGCGCCTCGTCGGCCGGCGGGCAGCACATGCAGAAAAACGAGACGGCGGTGCGCATCACTCACCTCCCCACCGGCATCGTCGTCTCCTGCCAGAACGAGCGCTCCCAGACCCAGAACCGGGAGGTGGCGATGCGCGTGTTGCGAGCGCGCTTGCTCCAACTTGAGGAAGAGAAACGGGATGCCGAGATCGCTGAATTAAAAGGGGAACACGTGGACGCCGGCTGGGGCAACCAGATCCGCTCCTACGTGCTGCACCCCTACCAGATGGCTAAGGACCATCGCACCAACCACGAGACCGGCAACATCCAGGCCGTGCTCGACGGGCGGCTGGACGAGTTTATGGAAGCGTATCTACGCTTTACGATGGGAGACGGAGAACCAGACACTTGAGGAGAGGAAAAATGAAAGAGAAAAGATCCAAAGTGAAACCCACGACCTCTAGGACAAAGCGCCCGCTGTCAAAAAAGCCGGCGGCTACCTCCCGCTCCACCACTACCGGAGCGCGGAAGAAGGGCACTCCTCGGCCCTCGGTGAAGCCCCGCCCTGCCACTACCAGGCCGGCCGCAGGCTCACTTGCCGAAGAGACCCAAGCCAAGCTGAACCAACTTCAAGACCAACTGGGCCGGCAACAAGAATCACTGTTGCTGACCAGTGTGCGGGATGACCTGGAGGACATCGCGACCGGGCTGACCGTCCTGCCGACCGAGATCGCAGGACTGCGCACGCGGGGCTATGTCTTTCGTAGTTTTTTGGAAAACAAGATCAACGTGCTGACCGAGCAATGGGGGGAAACGCACCAGCGCGTATCCCGCGAGGTGAACACCCGCGTGCGAGGGTTGGAGCGGGAGGCCGACGAGGCCGAGGAGGCGATGCGCCAGGCGATGAGCGGCGGCTCTACCCAGATCGCCCGCGCCGAGTCTGCGATCAAGACGCTTGAGCGCAAGGTGAGCGCAGCCCGGTCGGCCGCCCAGGCGATGTACGATACAGTCCAGCAGAACGTGCGCCAGACAAAAGCCCAGATCGAACAGATTCGCTGGCTGCTCGACCAGATAGACGAGGCCAGCTTCCAACTCCACCCGGCCGAGGACCCCGTAGCGGCTTGCAAGGCCCAATACCTGGAGAGAGAAGATGAAGGGCCGGAGGGCGTGCTCTACCTCACCGACGAGCGGTTGATCTTTGAACGGAAAGAAAAGGTTGCCACCAAGAAGGTGCTCTTTATCACCACCGAGAAGGAGACTGTCCAGGAATTCATCTTTGACGTTCACATCGGGCAGGTGGAAGAGGCCACGGCCAGCGACAAGAGGAAATTCCTGAAACGGAAAGAGATGCTAGAGTTGCTCTTTGCCCCCGAGGCCGACCTGAGCGGGGCCACGCTGCGCCTGATTGACGCCCAGAACGAAGAGTGGGCCCAGTTGATCGGGCGGGTCAAATCTGGCGAGATCGCCAAGGAGCGTACACAGCCCAAGGACGAAGCAGTGGTGGAGGCCGCCCGCGCCGCTCCCACCAAGTGCCCGACCTGCGGCGCGACCCTCTCGGTCGAGATCGTGCGCGGTATGCGGGAAATCAACTGTGAGTACTGCGGTTCAGTGATCCGCTTGTAGCGCCGCGCCGCCGGTTCACGGCGGCGCTGGATGAGAGCGAACCAGCACTGGCTAGAAGAGCCGGTGCACCACCAGGAGGTAAAGCAGATGGCAGAGAAACTCGTCGGCAAAGTTGACCACTGGTTCGGCAAGATCGGCGTCGCCGGGGTCGAACTGACAGACACGCTCGCCGTGGGTGACCGCATCCACTTCCTGGGGCACACGACCGACTTTGAGCAAAAAGTCACTTCAATGCAAATCATGCACCAGGACGTGAGCGAGGCCGGCCCCGGCGATGACGTGGGCATCAAAGCCCGCTTCCGAGCGCGAGTCGGCGACCGCGTCTACAAAGTAACGTGACCTTTGACTGACATACTAAACCAAGTCCAGCATACGATCGAGACACACCACCTGCTCGAACCCGGCGATGGGATCGTCGTCGGTGTTTCCGGCGGGCCGGATTCGGTCTGCCTGCTCCACGTGCTGCTGCGGTTGCGCGAGCGGCTTGACCTGCGGCTCCACGTGGCCCACCTGCACCACGGCGCGCGCGGGGCCGAGGCCGACGGCGACGCCGAGTTCGTGGCCGCGCTTGCCGCCGGGTGGGGACTGCCGGTCACGGTCGAGAGACGGGACGTGCCAATGCTGGCAAGCGAACACAAAATGGCTTTTGAGGAGACGGCCCGGCGCGTGCGTTACGCTTTTCTGGCGCGGGTGGCCGGGGAGACCGGATCGTCCAAGATCGCGGTGGGTCACAACGGGGACGATCAGGCCGAGACGGTGCTGATGCACTTTTTACGCGGCGCCGGGCTGGCGGGCCTGCGCGGTATGCTGCCCAGCACCCCCATCACCGATTACCGGCTGCTCGAACCCTTTATCCAGTATCCAGTATCCAGTATCCAGCACCCAGTACTCATCCGCCCTCTCCTGGAGATTCCCCGCGCCGAGATCGAAGCCTACTGCGCCGACCGGGGTCTCGCGCCGCGCTTTGACCGCTCCAACCTGGACACCACCTACTTTCGCAACCGCTTGCGGCACGAGCTGCTGCCGCTGTTGGAGAGCTACAACCCCAACGTCCGCGCCCGGCTGCGCCACACTGCCGAGGTCGTCGCCGCCGACTATGAACTGTTGGCCCAATTGCGGGAGCAGGCCTGGGCTCGAGTGCTGCGAGAGGAGCGCAAAGAGAGCATCACCTTTGACCTGGCTGGCTGGCAGGCGCTGCCGGTGGCTCTACAGCGGGCCATCCTGCGGCGGGCGACTTACCGGCTGCGGAAAAGCCTGCGCGATGTGGACTTTTGCCACGTGGAACAGGCCCGGCGGGTGGGATCGAGGGGCAAGACCGGCGCCCAGGCCACGCTGCCGATGGGGCTGGCGCTCACCGTTGACTATGAGACGCTGAGCGTGGGCGATGCCGATGACCTCGGCCCTCCGCCCGACGAGCCGCTGCTGTGGGGCAGGGAGCCGCTGCCGGTGCGGTCGCCCGGCGCGACGCCCCTGCCGCAATCGGAGTGGGCGTTGCAGGCGGAGGTGTTGGAAGAGTGGGACGCAACCCCAATCGCTGCCCCCGCCGATCCCTGGATGGCCCACTTTGACGCCGACGCGCTGGCTGGGCCGCTGGCGCTGCGCCCCCGTCGCCGGGGAGATCGCTTCCGGCCCCAGGGGATGGGTGGACGCAGCGTCAAGTTGAGCGCGTTTATGATCAACCTGAAAATCCCCCGCGCCTGGCGTGATCACGTCCCCCTGCTCGTGGCGGGCGGCGAAATCGCGTGGGTGTGCGGCAGGCGCATTGGGGACGAGTTCGCCGTCGGGCCAGAGACCCAACGAGTGGCGCGGCTGTGGTTCGAGCAGTAGGGAGAATTGTCAATTTGTCCTGCGTGGTAACTGCTCAACTTGTCATTGCGACCTGCCCAGAGCGTAGCGAAGGGAAGCAATCTCGGTTATGTCCAGAGGGGGTTGCTTCGTCGCTCCGCTCCTCGCAATGACAGGGAAGAATTGCCTTGGCTGAGCAGTTACCCTACGTGAAAGAATGTTGGAGGTAATATGTTAAACGATAGCGGTCTGAGCGACAGAGCACGCGCGATCCTGTTCTGGTTCACCATTGCCATGATTATCGTCGTCGCCATCGCGGCGATCGTCACCATCCTGCGGGCGTGCAGTAACGTTCTGTCACCACCGCTCTCTCCACTGACCATCAGCCCCGGTGAGATCAGCCTGTGTACCGGCGAGCAACGACGGTTCACCGTTGGGGGCGACGCCGAGGTCGCGTGGGAGACCACGGGGGGCATGGTGAGCGATGGCGGCCTCTACACCGCCGGCGATGTTCCTGGTGACTATACCGTCACGGCGACCGGCGTTGACGCAGAACAAAAAGTTGAGGCCATCGTGCACGTCGTCGCTTGCACCCCGCTTCCCACCTCCACTCCCCCTCCCACCCTCGCCCCCACCGACACGCCGACGCAGGAAGCCATCGCTCCCCCGCCTGCCGACCCCCAGGGTGACGTGGGCGCTTACGAGAACGGCGCGCCGGTGGATGGATTCCCCGCCGGCGTGGACATCAGTTCCACCAGCCTCGGCCCTGACCTGAGCGTATCGCTTCAGCCCACCGAGGGTGCGCCGGCTGAACTGGCCGGTTGGGCTGCCGAGGGCGAGATGCTGCTGTGGATCGCGCTCCACGAGCCGATTCCCGATCCGCCGCCGGTGTACATGAACTGGCTCTTTGCTCTGGACGTGGACGGTAACACGGCCACCGGCCGGCCGGCCGGCAGTCGCCGCATCAACCCCGACCTGGGAGACGAGGCAGTGATAGGCATCAGCTACGATCCGGCCACGGGCGCGTACGAGCCGTATTTCCTCGTCTGGGATGCGACACAGGGGAACTGGGCCACCGGGCCAGAAGGCATACGCTACTACCTGTCCGACTCGCGCACGGTGGTCGCGCTGGCCCTGCCGCAGGAGACATTCACTCAGGCGGTGGCGCAGACCTCAGGCGTTACGCTCGCACCCGAGGCTGCAAAGGGCCGGGCGGCGGCGGACTCTTACGTGGGCGAGCAGCGGGTGATAGATTTCTATCCCGCTCTGCCCTGACTTGAACAGGGCCGCTTTGCTATCAAGCCAGAACCAAATAGGATGTGTGAATCGCCAAGACCGTGGTGCAACCGTAGGACGGGTTTCTTAGTGCAGCGATGCATAAATTCGTTCCGCTTTGCGCCGGCCCGCACCGCGGGCTGATTCTCAGCCATAGAAGAGGCGGCGCTAGGCCCACAAATTGGCCGAAAAGTGCCCTAACACCGGCTCTTTAGGCCGGTGTGAGTGT
>CAYMWP010000063.1:0-25542 GCA_964393895.1 uncultured Anaerolineales bacterium
AGCCAGCACCGTCTGTTTTACGGCGGTGCGGCTTCAAAACGGGAATTACTGGTGTCTCTGGTGAGATGTGGGCAATCACCAGGGCACACAAGATTGGCGTTAGCGGTAACTTGATGTATAATACCCTCACCAGACACCAACGCGAAAGGGCCACACCAATGAAGACCATAGAATACGCAAGGGCAAACCGGACCAGGTCCCTGGCAGAACTGGAAGAATTCCTGCGCATCGCCAGCGTCAGCACTCAGCCGGAACACGAGTCAGATATCGGCCACGCGGCCGAGTGGCTGCGCGATAGGCTACTGAGCGCCGGGTTCCCCCGGGCGGACATTATGCCCACCCCGGGCCATCCCGTGGTATACGCCGAGTGGCTGGCCGCCGGGGACGGCGCTCCCACGATCCTCATCTACGGCCACTATGACGTGCAACCTCCCGACCCACTGGAAGAATGGAACACCCCGCCGTTCGAGCCGACCATCGTGGGCGACGACATCTTTGCCCGTGGCGCGGCGGACGACAAGGGACAGTTGTACGTCCACGTAAAAGCAATAGAGGCGTTCAAAGAGACGGAGGGCGCGCCTCCGGTCAACGTCAAGTGCATCTTTGAGGGCGAGGAAGAGTGTGGCAGCCCCAACCTGGAACCGTTCATCCGCGAGCACGCCGGCCTGTTGGCCGCAGACGCGGCCGTCATCTCCGATACCCACATCATGGGCAAAGAACTGCCCTCCATCGTCTACGCGCTGCGCGGGCTGGCCTACATCGAGGTCAAAGTGACGGGTCCCGAGTACGACCTGCACTCTGGCATCTACGGAGGCGCGGTGCATAACCCGATCAACGCCCTCTGTAGAATGATCGCCCAACTCCAGGACGAGAACGGCCACATCGCCATCCCCGGATTCTACGACCAGGTGCGCGAATTGGAAGCGGACGAGCGCGCCGAACTGGCGAAAATTCCCTTCGAGCGCAAAGAGTGGCTCCTCGAGGCCGGCGTAAAGACTGACTGGGGAGAACCGGCGTACACCATCGTCGAGCGCACGACGGCCCGGCCCACGCTAGACGTCAACGGCATCTGGGGCGGGTATACTCAGCCAGGCACCAAAACCGTATTGCCCAGCCAGGCGTTCGCCAAAATCTCGATGCGCCTCGTGCCGGATCAAGACCCGGCAGAGATCACGCGCCTGCTCCAGAATTATATGGCCGAGATCGCACCTCCCGCAGTCACCGTCGAGGTGCGCGACCTGAACAGGGGGAACGCAGCCCTCGTCCGCCGCGACAGCCCGGCGATGAAAGCGGCCTTTCGCGCCTACACCGAGGTCTTTGGCCAGGAACCCATCCTTGTCCGCGAGGGCGGCTCAATACCCGTCGTCGCCACGTTCCAAAGAGAGTTGGGGATCGAAACGGTTTTGATGGGTTTGGGGCTGCCCGACGACCGGCTGCACTCCCCCAACGAGAAATTCCACCTGCCTAACTTTTACAAGGGAATCGAGACAGCCATCCACTTTATGCGCTTCCTGGCCGGGTAAAGTCGCCATAAGGCCGCCAGAAACCAGGTTTTTCTGTAAGCGAAGGCGCTTTTGCTTCGCCCGAAGCGACAAAAACCCGGTTTCTTCTCTGTTAACTGAACCGTATTGCGCCTAAGTGCAGACTGCCGTAAATTCGTGCCGAGTTTTTCACACTCACACCGGCCTAAAGAGCCGGTGTGAGGGCACTTTTCGGCCAATTTGTGGGCCTAGCGCCGCCTCTTCAGGGCGGCGCGGCCGGCGCAAAGCGGAACGAATTTATGCATCGCTGCACTAAGCCCTCACGGCCAGATGTTGCAGGCGGGCGGCGCACACGCGCGTAGGGAGTACGCGCACGCCCAACCCCGGCCCGCTGGGCACAGAGAGCGTCGAATCCTCGTTGAGCACAAAATCCGGCTCGGCGACATCCTTGCCCTCGGGATAGTAACGGGAAGAGGCAGAGATGTCGCCGGGCAGCTCAAAGTTGGGCAGCGTGGCCACGGCCACGTTGGCCGCCCGCCCTACGTTCGTCTCCAGCATACCGCCGCACCAGACCGGCACGCCCCGCTCCGCGCCCAGATCGTGGATTCGCCTGGCCGCGCCCAGGCCGCCCACCCGCCCCACCTTGATGTTGATGACCCGGCAGGCCTCGATATCCAGCGCCCAGCGGGCGTGCTCCGGCGAGCGAATGCTCTCATCCAAACATACGGGCGTGCGTAGCTGGGCCTGCAACCTGGCGTGATCCACGATGTCGTCGTGGTGAAACGGTTGCTCGATGAGCAGCAGGTTGAACTGATCCAACTCGCGTAAAAGCAGCGCGTCGGACAGAGTGTAAGCGCAATTGGCGTCCACCTGCAGCGGGAGATCGGGCCAGCGCTCGCGCACGGCGCGTACCACGTCCACGTCCCAACCCGGCTTGATCTTGAGCTTGACGCGCCCATACCCTTCGTCCACGTACTGCGCTACCCGGTCGAGCAGTTGGTCCAGTGTCGGCTCAATGCCCACACTCACACCGACCCGCACTCGCTCCGCATGGCCGCCCAACATCTCGGCCAACGACACACCCTGCGCCTGCGCCAACAAATCCCATACCGCGCTCTCCAGCGCGGCCCGCGCCATCTGGTGTCCGCGCACACGCCGGAAGCGAGCCGCCACGTCGGCTGGCGCAGTCACGTCCCGCCCCAGCACAGCAGGAATGAGAAAGTCGCGCAGCACGTGCCAGGCGGTCTCGATAGTTTCGCACGAGAACCACGGGCCGTCGCCGGCCACGCACTCGCCCCAACCGGCGAGACCCTCGGCGCAGACGGTCACCAGGATACAGGGACGATCTACCTCGCGCCCAAAGCTGGTCTCAAAGGGGTGCGCCAACGGCAGTTCGATGTGATGCAGTTCGATGCGTTCGATTTTCATTCTGCTGTCCAATCCTTTTCGAGTAGAGTCCGGCAAATTTGGTCTTTGCTAGTTCGTCTCTTTCCCGAATTCGTTGCAGTCCTGTTGGCCGCGCCGACCATCGCCTCGGCCGGCCTGCTGGCCCGCTACGTGCGCCAAGCTGTTGGATCTGTCGCCCTGGGAGGACGAACTGGACCGGCAGGATGAGGTCAACCAGATCAGTGCTGTGTTGGGCTGACACCGAAGGATGTGGTTGCCTATGGTGCTGGCAGGAAGAACTCTAAACTGGCGAACATCTCCCGAAATATTGGTTCGTGAGACGACCAATCAGCCTGCGGGGCGGTTCCAAACCCTATACCGGCCACTTCTTCGCCTACGGCAGCAATGACGTAGGCCCGCATCAGAGTCCCGGTCCGTCCATCGGTCCAACCCACTTCGACACCGGCACCGGAGACATCACCAAAGGCCCAGGTCTCAATCTCTCCAACCTCGGCCTCTTCTTCACCGCGCAGATCCACCAGCACACTGTTCAGTAGATCCTCTGCGTTTGCAATGGAGCCAAACTGCAATTCCATCTCAAGTGGGCTGCCGGTTTTAATACCCAAAATCGGGTCCAATGGATCAGAGTACTTGAGCGCTTCCTTGCTCTCGGCAAAGTATACTTCGTCACCCTCGACCTCGTATGCCCAATCCTCCGGATAGAGAATGGTGAGGCCCACTAGCGGGTCAGTGTACAGAATCATTCCATCGGGCACAGTGGTCGGCTCTGGGGTTAGTGGAGCCTGGGGGGTAGATATATCGGCTGGCGGAGATGGAGTGACACTCGCCAACTGCGGTCCGGGTGAGCAACTACATCCTGCGCTAGCCAAGAGAAATATCAACCCGACCACGCCCGCCAACCACGAGTTTCGTCTTTCAGTCACCGGTGACTCCTTACACATAGGATCTCAATAGCGCCTATAGTAACCGAAAAGAGGAAATTTGGCAAGATCGCATCCTGTAATTGTGCTCGCAACTCCTCGCTTGGGTAGGCGGGGCAATTTTTAGGAAAGATTTAGTCGACAAGCGATTTCCCATGTGGTATAATTACACTGCGAAAGGGGGAACGAGTTTTCTCCCCCATTCCCACAAATGTTTACCCCAGGCGGGGCTGACTCCAGATTGTGTCTATGCTGAATTTCCGGTCATTCTTAGGAAGCAGAGACCAGCAGTGAGAAGCTCAAGTTCAAGCATTCTCATCTGGCTGGTTCTCCCGCTGATGCTTGTGTCGGGAAATATGGCAGTATGCCGTTGCTCGTCACCCTTTTCCGAGGGTGCGTCTGTCCCTGCTAGCACCCCAAAGGATGCGCGCCTGTCCATAGCTTTGAAGCCAACGGACACACCGATCCCTACACTCTCGCTACCTACTGACACCCTGACAGTACCAGGGACAAGTTCAACTACACCCACTTCCATCCAGCCCATTGATACCCCTACGACCAGCTCTCACCACACCCCCAGCGCCAGTCCAACCACCCCCATCCCCAGCGCCACCCCGACCGCCGGTCCAACCACCCCCATCCCCAGCGCCGCCCCAACATCAACACCTACCAGAACAGCAACTCCCGCCGTTTCCCCCACCCCAACGCCCAGTCAGTCACCCACTCCCTTGCTGTCTCCAACCTCACCCCCACTCCCGCGCCCCCAGCCGACCGACACGCCCACTGCGGCCCCTGCCACGCCGACGCCGACCCCAACACCGACGCTGGCCCCAGGATGGCATACGCTCAACGACACCTCTTACAGTGATGCGGAAGGATGGGTTCACGTCCTGGGGGAGATAGTCAACAACACAGCGGCTAACCAGGAGGACGTACTGCTGACCGTTTCCTTCTACGACGAGCTAGATCGTCAGATTGGCGGGGAGCCAACAGCGCCTATCGTCGAGGTGATTCCACAGGGCAGCAAGGTGCCGTTCAGCCTGGAGACCGAGCTGCGGGCCCCTTATGAGCGGTACGAAATCACAGTAGACGCAGTCCCTACCGACCGAGAGCCGCGCACGGACTTGGAGGTTCTCAATCACGCGGGCACCACTGGAGAAATCTACATCATTACCGGAGAGGTCTATAACCCCGGCAATCCGCTACTCGCTTACGCCGAGGTCATCGCCACGCTCTACGATGACGCTGGCCTGGTGGTGAACGTGGGCTACAGCTTTCTCCCGGCCGGCGACCTGGGATCTGGTCAGACGGCCTCTTTTGAAGTGCTGGTCGAACAGCCGCACGGGAGTATAGCTGGCTACGAACTGGTAGTGCTGGGATTCTGAATGTGAAAGTGGTCAAAAAGGAGGTGATGTCAGAGACGAAACACTGAGCGTGATAGCACGGTACACCGATCAACAGATCTGGAAACACACATAAACACGAGGAGGAAAACAAATGCGTGCAAAGATACTATCAGTAACAATGTTGCTGGCCATATTGCTGGGCCTCATCGGTGCAGTCCCGGTGGCAGCCGATGGACCGGACAATCCGGACCCGATTGACATGGGGGCCAAAATCCGCAAGGGCGAATACGACCTGGTTGGAGCGCCAGAGGCGCCTGCGCTGGGGCGGCGGGCCGAGGCGATGGACTATGTGCCGGGCGACGTCGTCACCTGGATGGGCCTGGATGACTACGAGGGCTACTACTACTTCAAGGACTACGAGCTAAAGGCCGTGGGCACCTACGGCGAGGTGTGGGTGGCCACCGATCTTTCCTGGCCCGCGGGCGACCCGCGGGACGACCCGGTAGTCCTTCAGGAACAGATCGACTACCTGCTCAACGAGTTCGACACCAACATCTATCCCATGGACACCGAGTTCTTTGGCACACCGGATGAACATGACGGCTCCAACTCCCTGCTGGTGGCGTGGGGCTATTTCCCAGAAGGTTACTACGACGGGGACAAAGTCGCCATCATGATTGACAACGTCCGGGACGACAACTACTACGACTCCGGCTACCCCTTCTACATCGCCGGCTTCTACTCGCCCAGCTACGAGGCCTACTTCGACCGCAACATGTTCACCATTGACGCCTACGATTGGGCCAACCGCATCGGGCCGGATGACTCCCCGTGGCGCGGCCCCGATCCGGACCGCTGGCGACCGTACCTCTACGAGGGGGTCTTTGCCCACGAGTTCCAGCACCTGATCCACGACGACAATGACTCTGATGAGGAGACGTGGCTCAACGAGGGCATGTCCATGTTCGCCGAATGGCTGTGCGGCTACGTGGCCGGCGAGGATCAGTTCGACTTTTTCCTGGATCATGCCGAGAACTCGCTGGTGATGTGGGGTGACCAAGAGGAGGGAGAGCCCGAGATATTGGCCGACTATGGCATGGTCTACCTATGGACGCTCTACCTGTACGAGCACTTTGGCGGCGGTCCCTTCGTCCAGGCCGTGGCCACGAGCGAGACTAACGGTATGGACAGTGTGACGGAGCAGTTGGCAGAGTTCGGCTACCCGGCCACCTTTGCCGACGCGTTCCACGACTTTCGCGTCGCCACGCTCATAGACTCGCCCAGAGCCTTCAAGCTGCCCTTCTTCCCCTGGTCCAGGTTTGGCCGCGGGATGGACTGGGTGCATCCCTATGAGTTCAAGAACGCCGACGTGCACGTCAACGTGGACACCGAGGAGGCCTACTCCGAGCCGGGCGCGCCGCCCTGGGGCACCGACTACATCAAGATCACCGACGACTCCTACTTCAAGATGATCAAGTTCGACGGCGAGGACGAAGCCATGTTCGACACGCCGTGGACCTCGGATGGGGATGTGCTGTGGAGCGGCACCGGCGACCTGCTGGATAACTGGGCCATCTTTGAGGCCACCGGCGGCGGCGTCCTGACCTTTGACACCCTGTGGGACCTGGAGGACTATTGGGACTTTGGGTTCGTGCAGGTCTCGACCGACGGCGGCGCTACCTGGACCAGCCTGGAGGACAACGAGGGTTACTCCACCTACGACTATGATCCCAACGCCCACCCCAAAGTGGTGGAGAACGTGCCCGGCCTGACCAGTTGGGTTGACGAGTGGGTCACCCTGACCTATGACCTCAGCGCCTACGCAGGCCAGGACATCCTGATCGGCTTCCGCATGGTCACCGACTGGGCCACCCACGACGGCGGCTGGTGGATCGACAACGTCTACGTGGACGACGCCCTGATCTCTGACGGCTCCGACACTGATGCCTTCATGGATATCACCGAAATCATGCCCATCGAACTCGACTTCTCAGTCACGCTGGTCGGCATGTACGAAAAGCACGGCAAGATGAAGTACATCGTGCGCGACATGTACATTGACGACCTGACCGAGGAGGGGGCTGGGTTCCTGGCGGGGATCGTCCGCCTGGGCGGCCACGCGGTGCTGATGACCAGTCTGGAAGTGCCGGAGGAGTACGCTTACTTCTACGGCCCGTACGAGCACGTCATCGAGTATCCCTGGGAGTAGACGAGGCGAGTACATCTCTGACACTACCGGTTAGCGGCTGACAGAGTGGGCAAGGCCCGTGCAGGCGGGCTTTGCCCCACTCTTTTCTAGCGGAAAGATGCCACTCGCCTCGCCACAATGAGATACCCCAAGAGCATTGGGCTATGGAGCCACGACCGTCAAGCTACCTATGGGAAGGAACCCGTGATTGGTGACCGTCACTGTATGCTGTGTCTGACCAGCGGGCAGGCTCTCGCTGGCGGCGTCAACGCCGGTCTCTACTTCCAACCGCACGCTCTCGCCAGGTTTGAGGGCGTACTGAGTTCCTTCAAACGTGAAAGAGACGCCCCCGTCCGGCCCTGCGCGCTCGACCACGATCGGGCCGAACGGTTTGCCACCCTCAGGCAGGGCGTGGAGCCAACCCGCGGCGGCCTTGTTGCGATCAATCTGATTGACGACCATGTGCCCCACGACGACGGGAATATCACCTGCCAGAGCGCCCTCCAGCGGTCCGCTCAGAGTGCCAGCACCTGGATCATAGTTATAGGCGACCTGCTCCCCAACGAAGGAAGTCGTCTGGCCTCCCGTGGCCGACTTGCTCACCCGCTCCTCCCACACCTCGACGAACAGGAGGTTCCCAACACCAAAGCCGTACGGCGTGGGAGTGGCAGGCAAGGCAAGCGTGGGAGATTCTAGCGGAACATCAAGCGCCGGGTTGTCCACTGGCGACGCGGGAGCGCAGCCACTGACCATTCCGCAGACAATCGCCAAGCCGCTCAACACGAAACATACTCGTTGGATCATCATTTGCTCTCTCCTTGAAAAGCGCACGTCCATCCGAATCATAGTTGGACACATTTCATAGACGTTCCCGAGGCTCGAAAGGTTCCAAACAGAGAAACACAACTCAGTGCATTTATCCCATATTCGTAACCGCTCAGCCAGGGCACTTTCCTCCTGTCATTGCGAGGAGCGAAGCGACGAAGCAATCCCCACCTCGGGAATTGGAGATTGCTTCGCCGCAAAAAGCGCGGCTCGCAATGACAGGCTGAGCAATTACCCATATTCATCACATACGACTTTCGATCTCTGCACCAATCCAAACACAAGGATGGCACGTTCTTGAACTCGTCATTCCGAAAAAGCTCACGTGAGGCCACCTGGGAGGGATTCTTCGCTCCCAGAGCCTGCCCTGCGAAGATGTCGCTCAGAATGACATGGGGGCGAGGAGCGGTTGCCGTTTACCACGATTTAAGAGGAGGACACTGACAGTATGCCACGTCTCACATCACGCAGGCGCACCTACACGCGAATAGCCATTGCTACCGGCCTGGCAGCGCTCTTGTGCGCTGGCCTGATAGCTCTGCTGAGCGAACCCACGGCCGCCCAAACAGAGCGACCGCCCAGCCTGGCGCTCATCGAGGAGGCAGTCGAGCAGGGCAGGCTAGATTATGAAACAGCGCTGCTCTACAAGGTGTACACCATCTTTGCCCCGGACCGGCTGCCGCCCGAGTTCCAGAGCGATACCCCCAGCCGCAGCGCGACGCTGGTGTTTGCCGAGGTGCTCGGGAACTGGGACACCCTCAGCCCACAGACCCGGGCCTTGCTGACCGAGTTCGTGGCAGCACCTCATCTCCTTCTTGGCCCTATGGCTACCGCATACCAGAGCCGCCCCACGCTCCTGGAGGAGCAGACGTTCACCACCACGCACTTTGTCATTCACTACACCATCACTGGCACCGACAAAGTCTACAACTCGGGTGTGGACCTGGATCCCGCCAATGGCGTGCCCGACTATGTGGATTGGGTGGCCGAAGACCTGGAGACGATGTGGAATGCACAGATCGCGACGATGGGCTGGCTAGAGCCACCGCCCGATACCGGCGAGGGGGGGGATACCCGCTATGACGTGTATCTCAAGCACATTCCCCCCTTCTATGGCTACACGCAGTTTGATGGGGACAGTTTCGTGGACGACAACCCCAACTCGGTTGGCGTGACCGAGACCGACGCCTACTACAGCTACATGGCATTGGAGAATGACTTTAGCGCCATGGGGGGCGATAAACGGGAACTCATTCGCGTCACCACAGCCCACGAGTTCAACCACGCTATCCAGGTGGGCTACGACGGCACTGAGGTCCTATGGCTGATGGAAGCCACGGCCACCTGGATGGAGGACGAGGTCTATGACGACATCAACGACAACTACCAGTTTCTGGATGAGCTGTTCAACTATCCGGACATTGCCCTGGACACGGACCTGCAGGCATACCACTATGGACGCTGGATTTTCACCCGCTACGTCTCGGAGCATCACGGCGGCCAGTCCACCGTGCGAAAGATGTGGGAGCACGCGGTGACGATGGACAACATAGACGCCGTAGACGCCGGGTTGAGCGATGCGGGCGCCAGTTTCGACGAGGTGTTCCCGCCCTTTGCCGCGGCCAACTATGCGCTTTCCTCCCTGCCCCAAAATGCGCCCCACACCTACGAGGAGGCGGACGGCTATCGTGGTGAGGTGGGAAGCATCGAGGTTGAAGCTTTCCTGCCCTTCACCGGCCCGACGGTCACCTACGATAGCTACAATGACGGCAACGAACACTACCTGGAGAAACACAGCACCGAGTACTGGGTCGTCAGTGGCACCACCAGCTTTTCGATGACCTTTGCCGGCAATGCTGGCACTGACTATGCCGTGCAGGGCGCGCTGCGGGAGGGGAACCGAGTCACGGTCAAGCAAGTGCCCCTCACCGGCCAGCGGGGCACGCTGGTGGTCTACGACCCCGCCGCCTACGACCAGGTCGCCATCATCGTCTCCAACCTTGGGGATACAGACGAAACCTCCAGCTACGACCTCACTTTCCAGACCACGTCCGAGACCCCGCCCACGGCCATCTTTACCGCTGACCCCGTCTCCGGCACCATTGACACGCCGTTCGAGTTCGACGCCTCGGCCAGCAGCGACGCGCAAACGCCAGGCAACGAGTTGGAGGTACGCTGGGATTGGGAGGGGGATTACGTGTGGGATACCGGCTGGTCTACGACAAAGACGATCTCTTACACCTTTGGAAAACTGGGCGCTTATGTGGTTAATCTGGAAGTACGAGACGGTGTAGACCTGCGTGACGTGACCTCCAGAACTATCACCGTCAACAACACACCACCTACCGCTACCTTCAGTGTGCTGCCGACTGTGGGCACCATTACGACGGTTTTCCAGTTCGATGGGTCGGCTTCTAGTGACTACGAGACCCCCCCGGCGGCGCTCGAAGTGCGTTGGGATTGGGAGAATGACAGTATCTGGGATACGCCTTACACCACGACAAAACAGGCTTCACACACTTACTCCGTTTCCAACACCTATGTCATCGCAATGGAGGTGCGCGACGGTCAGGGGGCGACAGATACAACCACGCACTCGATCACAGCAGTGACTGACGGTCAACCACCGACAGCCACCTTCACCATTGCCCCCCTCCAGGGCAGCATCGGTACCATCTTCACCTTCGATGCTTCTGGTTGTGAGGACGATGCCACCCCTGCCGAGCTTTTGGAGGTAAAATGGGACTGGGAAAACAATGGGGAGTGGGATACGGCATGGTCTACGAACAAAGTTATCACCCACACCTTTGCCACATCGGGCACTCACACCGTAGCCATGTTGGTCAGAGATGACGGTGATGTTCGTCTAGAAGGCGGAACAACGCGCACTGTACGAGTCTTTGACGAGTATTGGATCTACCTGCCGCTTACGCTGAGGAACCGCACCTCAGGGGGATAGTCCAGGTCTTTAACTGCTCAACCTGACCCAGACCTCCGAGATCTATAGCCTGAGCAGTTACAACAGGTCTTTTGCCTAACGGACAATCAATCCGCGCCGCCTCGGAATAAGCGAGGCGGCGCGAATTCTACTAGTCCCCACCACACTGAGGCTGGTAGCAGGGATACCACGGGGGCCGATTCAAGCGCGGGGCGCGTGGCTCAATGCTCCGCCACCGCCCATTTCTCAAACCGCTCCACATCGCCGATCTGCGAGTAGGTGCGGTGGATGTACGGTTGGGTCAGGGCGCTGTCGCTGTACCAGTAGAGCGGGATGATCGCGGCCTCCTGGTACACCAGGATGTCCTCGGCCTGGGCGTATAGCTCGGTGCGCTCCGCCGCGTCGGTGCTAAAAGCCGCCTCGTCAATCAAACTATCGAAAGCGTCACTGGACCAGTTGGTATAGTTATAGTCTACCCCACCGTGAAACAGTGCGCCCGAAAAGTAGTGTGCGTCGGCGCAGTCCGGGGACCAGCTCAACCGCCAAATCTGCGGCGCATCCTCTTTCAGGAGATCGAAATAGTCTGAAAAGCTATCGAACTGCTCTATCTCCACCTCGACCCCCAAGACGTCCGCCCACATAGCCTGCACAAACTCGGCGATAGCCGCATGGTCTCCATACGACGTGATCGTCAGTGTGATCGCCGGCATCTGCGAGCGATCGGGGTAGACCTGGTCTAGCAAGTCGCGGGCCTCGTCGGGGGCGTAGGCGACTCCCAGTTCAGGATACTCCTCGATGGTGGGAGCGGCCCGCAACTCGGGCGGGCTGAACCAATGCGCCGCTCGTTGATCGCCCAGGAGCGCCTCCTCAATCAACGCCTGCCGGTCTATTGCCAGCGCAAAAGCCAGCCGCACGCGCGGATCGTCGAATGGGGGCTTGAGGACGTTAAAGCCATAGTAGTAGGTGACCAACCCCGGCTGGACGGCGAGCTGCGTCGCCAGTTGTGGGTCGGCCTGGGCAGCGGACAGAGTGTCTTGCGAGACCTGGGCCACGTCTACGCGGCCCGCCTGGTACTCGGCCAGCGCGACGTCGTTGTCCATCGGCAACCAGGTGACCTCTTCGATGGTGGGCTGCGGTACGCTCTCCGTGCCGGGCCAGTAGGGATTCTTGATCAAGGTCAGGTGAGATTCGTGCTCCCACTCCTCGAGTACGTAGGGACCGTAGCTCTCCAAGTTATCGGCCTCCGTCCACTCGTCGCCGTGCTCCTCGATCACCCACTCCGGCTGAGCAGCCATCGCCCAGGCGTCGGCGGTGACGTCAAAGTAGCCGGCCGGCTGCGTCAGGCGGACCTCTAGCGTGCTATCGTCCAGCGCCTCCACGCCCACCTCAGTGACCGGGCCGTCACCGGCGTTGAAATCCTCCGCGCCCGCGATGAGGTACAAAAGATAGGCGCTGGACGCTTCCGTCGCCGGGTCGAGGATGCGCTTGATGCCATACTCAAAGTCGGAGGCGGTAACGTAGCGCGTCGTCCGCTCCACACTCTGGGTGGCTAGATTGTAGCGCACCCACGGCACGTCTGTGCGCAGGTGGAACGTCCACACCCGCCTGTCGGCTGAGACGTCCCACGAGATCGCCATCCCCGGCTCGACTTGCGCCGTTTCCTCGTTCTGGCGCGTCAGCCCCACAAAAGTTTCCGCGACGATCTGGGCGTCGGCGCCCCACCACGCGTGCGCGGGGTCAAGCGTAAAATCCGATCCCGAACAGCAGGTCGCCAGATAGAGCACCTGTGAAGCGGCCAGATCCATCCCCATAGCCAACGGCGTGGGCGTCGGCGTGACTGCGGACACGGGGGACGGCGTGCGTGTCGGTTGGACGGCGGACGGCGGCGCTCCGGCCTCGTAAGTGGCGATGATGGGAACGGCGATTTGCCGGGCCAGGGCGTCCACCGCCTCTGGTGATAGCCCACCACACGCGGTCAACAAAAAGCTCGCCAGCAAACAACAGCTCGTCAGATTTATGGTTGTTTTCCAGTTCATTGATCGTCACCCCCCGTGATCTCAGCGCGCTACGCCCTGCAGCCAGTTGATGACCTGGTCGGTCGAAGGAGAGCCTCCAAATTGGGATTTCTCCTGACCCTGGAAAGAGAAAGAGGTAGTAGCGGAGCAGGCGGACGGCTGCGAGCCGTAAAATGTGCGTTCGCTTACCGCCCGGGCGGTGAGCGTATCGTGCACGCTGACGCGCCACCACTGCGTCTTGCGCACGACGGTGCCAACGGTCGGACACCACCAGCCCGAGCAGGTCACGCTGTGATAGTTACACCGCTGAACCACCGTGCTCCCCTCCACGACAGATACGGCGTAGCGGAAATGGCCCGGCTTGACGGCCTCGAGATCGGCGGGCAGGCTAAAACCGGCGGAACCGCAGAGCAGGGCCTTGCCCGGCTCATCCTCCGCCAAACCGATGGCCGGCGAGGTGGCCGGATCGCCCTCGCAAACTTGCGCCAGGGCCTGCTCCATCACTTGCCGCCCCACGGCCGTTGTATCCTGGCTCAGCCCCCACAGAGCTTTGTTGTACCCTTCTTCGGCCGCAGCTATCACCTCGGGATCGTCACTCGCCTCCTGGGCCAGCGTGAACTTTTCCATCGCCTCGACGTACTCCCGCTGCGAGAAAAGTTGTGCGCCCCACTCGTTGTAGGTCTGCCCTATCTCCAACTGAGCAGCGTTGGCCGGTTCGGTATCTGGATAATCGTCGAGAATGATCCTGTACTTGCCAATAGCCAGCAAATAGAGATTCGTCTCCCGCAGTTGGGTCGCCCACTCGGCGTAGGTTTGCGCCACCCTATCCTCGGTTCCTGTCGCCGCCGGCGCATCGGGGTACTCGTCGAGGATGACGTGATATTGCTTGATGGCCTCCTCATAGTCGCCGGCCTCCTGTAGTTGGGCCGCCCATTCTGCATAGGTCTCCGCCGCCGCCTCGCCGGCCTCCGCTGCGGACGGCGCGTCCGGGTACTCGCCGAGAACGATCTGGTATTTTCCGACGGCCTCCTCATAAGCGCCGTCCTCTCGCAAGCGGGCGGCCCACTCGGCGTATATCTCGGCGGCCAGCGTCGCGGCCTGCTCGCCGGCCGGGGTGTCCGGGTAGTCGTTTAGGACGATCTGGTGCTTTTCGATGGCCTCGTCGTACTCGCCCGCCTCCCGCAATTGGGCCGCCCACTCGGCATACGTCTCGGCGGCCAGCGTCGCGGCCTGTGCGCCGGTATCCGTCGCCGGATAGTCGCTCGTGACGATCTGGTATTTCTCAATGGCGGTCGCAAAGTCCCCGGTCTGCCTCAACTGGATCGCCCACTCGCCATACGTTTCGGCCAGATTGTCCTGGGCAAAGGTGGCCAACACACTCTCGGGGTAGAGGTGCAAGTAGGCCTTGTAACCGGAAACGGCGCCGGCGTACTCTTCTTGCTGGCGCGTATTCGCGGCGTGGACGAGCAGACTGCACTCGACTATCCTCGCGTCGGCGTCGGTCACGTTGGGGCTGAGGGTCAGCGCGTAGAGGGTGGCGACGCTGTTAAAGTGCCGCATCGCGCTCCGGCAGTCCGTTTCCTCGTAGGCCGCCATCCCGGCGGCGAACTCTCGCTGACACAGGGCGACATAGCCACACAGCCCTCCCAGCATCAGTATCAGGAGGGTCGCGGACAGCGCCAGGGGGAGCCAGGCCCGGCCGATCGTCCCCGCTGGAGTTGACCGCACCAGCCGCCGCGCCTGCCACCAGCCGTCAAAGGCCATCCACAGCAACCACAGGCCGAGAACGGCCACCCCCAGCGCCGGAAAACGGTCTCCCTTGGTCACAAAAACCAGGACGACCAGGCCAAACGTGAGCATAAAGTGGACCAGCCAGCGCAGCCAGCGCCTGATGTATAGATAACCCAGGCCCAGCCCGGTGAGGTTGAGTAGGGCCACCACAGGCGGCCAGCGGGGGACGCCTCGCGGCGGGCGGGCTTTGCGCCGTTCTCGCTTTTCTTTGAGCGCAGGGATAGGGATGATCTCATCCTCCACGACCGTTGGCTCCTCCTCCAATCTGATCTCGGAGATGGGGGCAGGGCCGATGCCCGGTGGGGTGAAGGTTCCCCCGCTCTCCCACCAATGCCGGGCATAGACCCACGCCTGTTGCTGGTCCACCTCAAAGAGGTGGACGCACTGTTTGCAGACCAGCCAGGGGGTGGCGTCCTGGGCGATCCGCTCGGTCAGGGTGGCGCACGCAGGCGAGTTCAGGAATGCGTCGTAGGATGATATATCCATCGCCGCGAGTTTCGCCTGGTGGCGGCGGTAGTAATCCAGCCAGAACCGGGGCGAACGAACCACCTGGGTGGTGGTGAGCAGATAACCTTCCGGCTCGTTCATCGCTGCGTTGCAGATATCACATTTGGCTTCTCTGTTCATCGCATTCTCCCTTCGACTGTCCGAGACCCAAAGGGCCTGCATTTAGAACCCCAGTTTTCCTTCCCCCGTTCGTCGAGGAGGCTCCGGCGCGGCGGGGACAGCGGGCGGCACATCCACCGGCTCTGCTGTTTCTACCGCCGGAACGACGGTCGGCACGGCCGCCGGCGCCGGTGCTTCCACCGAGGGAGCAGCGTCCGGCATAGCCTCCGGCGCCGGTATTTCTTCCGCTGGCTCTCCGCTGGTAGTGGTGGCTGTTGCCCTTCCACTGAGCACCAAACAACCGGCCAACGAATCGTGCAGGGCCTGCTTCTTTTCGCTGAAAAGGGGCATCAAGTATCCAATGCCTGCGAGCAGCCCCGACAGTAACTTGGCCCAGTGTCGCCCCGTCGCCCGGCCAAAGGAGATGCGGTTGCCCTCCAGGTCGGTGACGATGATGGACAGTGCGCGCTTGCCCAGCGTGGCCTGCCAGGGGGAACTCTCCAGCAGGGCATAGTACAGCCAAAAGATGGCGAGACCCAGTATCTGCATCAGGCAGTTCCCGATAGCCAGGATACTCGAGAGGGTCTCTTCTTCCGCTTTGCCCGCCAGTAGGCCGGCCAGCGCGCCCAGGAGAGCGGCCGCCACCAGGTACGGGATGCCAAATATCGCCGTGTCTATCAGCATGGCGCCGGCCCGCCGCCAGAAACTGGCGTACTCGAAAGCCGGGGCGAGGGGCGTTGCCGCCAACGCAGGCCGTTGCGCCGCCACGCCCGCCGCGGTCGCTGCCCCCAATGCAGGCTGTGCGGCCATCTCTGGCGGAGCGAGCCGCCCGGCCTGCCAATCCTCGTACCGTTGCAACGATTGGTAGGGCGCTCTCCCCGTCCAGGTGTCCGCCTTCACTCTGATAGAGACCTTGACCCGCTTACCCGGCGCGGCCTCCTCCTGGGCGGTCAAGGTAAACCCCTCGCGGGGCGCAAAGCGCACCTCCTGGGCGTTACCGGCCACCAGAGCGACCATTTCGGGGGCCAGTTGTCCCTTCCAGCGCTTGCCCTTGGCCTGGAACTCGATCAGGTTGCCAGAAGCGACCACGTTCGCCCGTTGGATGCGGCCGACCAGCGCCTCGACATGGGTGATGAGCGGCTCGGAAATGTGTTGTACCCGAGCGAACTTGGAATGCTTGGCAAAGCGCTGTACGGCCCAGACAATCTGAATGACGCCGGCGATGGCCCAAAAGCTCTGGGACGAATCCCCAGACATCAAAGTGATGGCAATGTTCCACAGTCCCACCAGGAGCATGGCAGCGGCGTCGGCCTGTAGCGCGCCAGGGCTGGGCTTGCGCCAGGCCGCGATGCCAGTGCCGACGAGGAACAGGCCTATCAACACCAGCACGCCGTTGCACCCCGACTGTTCCAGGGAGGCAAGTCCTCCCAGAATGGCAAGCGCCCCCCAAAAGATGCTCCATCCGCCCGACGAGCGGAGGTTCTTGCGCTGCTGCGCGGCCTCCCAGGCGTCCTCGAGTTCCCGAACTGTGTGCCGCCGGGCCTCTGCTTCCCTTTCGGCCTCGACGCCTATCAGGCTGGCCCCACAGGCAACGCAACTCAGGTTGATGGCCGGGTTGCTTGCCCCACATTGAGGACAGGTTTTCGATAATGTGGTCATTTCATGTCTCCTTTTTGTGTTGGCTTTCTCAAAAGCTCTGGCTTGCACCCCAAACACTACAACGAATGGGGAAAGGAACGAATCGTTGCTCGTCGGATTGGCAAAGCTGTCCGAGACGCGAACCCCAAACACTACAACGAATGGGGAAAGGAACGAATCCCCGCCCCCCGGCCCGCCTCGATCAGAGCATCTCGGCGAACGTTCGCTCAATTCCAAACCCGTTGTTATACCCACACTATCACTGCGGCCAATACCAAGGATACCACAAGTCGGGGATGAACACAATTCCCGCCAAGTCGCCGGCTTGGCGCGCGAACCACAGTTTGACATCCCCTGACGCGCATATTATACTCGCTACGAGTTTGTGAAGTATGGTGTTGGCTGCAAGGGCTGCATCAAGGTCCAGCACGTTACCGCTCAACTGGTCTGAATTGGATTCATTGAGGTGACGGTTGCACTACAAATTTGAAGAGAGGCCGGACAGTATAGAGAGAGAAACCAATGAAAGCAGAATACGATTTTTCTAAAGGCGAACGTGGCAGGTTTTACGATCCCAACACCGTGTTCAGTTTTCCGGTTTACCTTGAGCCAGACGTAGATGACTTTATGAGTGCACTTGCAGATGAGAAAGAGGTTGACGTTCAAGAGTTAGTGAACGAATGGCTTAGTGCAGACTGCCGTAAATTCGTGCCGAGTTTTTCACACTCACACCGGCCTAAAGAGCCGGTGTTAGGGCGCTTTTCGGCCGATTTGTGGGCCTAGCGCCGCCTCTTCTATGGCTGAGAATCAGCCCGCGGCGCGGCCGGCGCAAAGCGGAACGAATTTATGTATCGCTGCACTTGGGTGAATATCAAGTTGGTGCAGAGTGTGCAGCAGCAGAGTTGAGCGAAACTGCGTTTGATAACTCCAATCGGGGCAGTGTGCTCCTCACTCCCCACCCCACTGCGGCCAGTAGGTGTGCAGCCAGTGCTCTGGAAAGTCGTCCATCTCCGTGCGGGACGATTCAGCGCAGCCGTCTGGCCCTGGTTTGCAGCCGGGGTCAACCTGGTACACGCTCCCATCGTCAAAGCGCACGGCCAGGTATGCGCCGTCGGGGCTAAAGGCGACATCGCTGCCGTGCGGATTGGCGTCGGCCCGCGTCCACAGCAACCGCATGTCGCTGCCATCGAAATTGACACTCAGCAGCAGGGCCGGCGAGGTCTCCTCCTCGTCGCACCAATGGGCGAACCAGGCCAGCCGCGAGCCGTCGGGCGACCAGGCGATGTTGGTGGGGCAGTAGGAGTGTGGCACGACCTCGCGGTGATCCGTGCCGTCGGGGCGGACCACCGATAGGGCGCCGGAGTCGTGATAGGCAATCCACTCGCCGTTCGGCGACCAGGCCGGGACAAGCGGATGGTGATTTTCACCCTGGCGAGGCAGTCGCACAACAGCCCCATTGTCCAGATCGGCCACGTACAGCTCTTCGCAGTAGCCCTCGTTGCCCAGCAAGCACGCGCTGAAGGCGATCTGCGAACCATCCGGCGACCAGGTGTAGCGTTGAAACTGAGTGTAAGATTTAGATAAACCAAGCGGCACGTTCTTGCCATCGGCGGTCTGCACACACAGGTCCTCGCCACAGGTCGCCAACCGCCCGCGCTGGTCGGTGGGGTTGATTGAGGGCGCTAGCGTGGTTTCACCGGCCCACTGCGGCCAATACCAGGGGTACCACGAGTCCGGGATGGAGGATATCTCCTCCGGTTCCCCGCTGCCGTCACTGTTCACGGTATAGTATTTCCGCTGTTCATCCAGTACGACGTCGAAGGCAACCTGGCTGCCGTCGGGCGACCAGACGACGTACCGGCCTCTCTCTTTGGACGTAAAAGTAGCCAACTTTAGCCCCGCCCCATCGTCGTTCACGACGTAGATGTCGTGTCGCCAGAGGCCCGTACTTTCGGAGAGTATCAAGTTTCTGAAAGCCATCCGGCGGCTGTCGGGCGACCAGGTTGGGAAACCGACACACAGATCGTCACGCGCTTCCACCAGTGTGGTCCAATCGGAGCCAGCGGTGTTGACGACGGCCAGACTGCACCCACTATGAAAAGCGATGCGGCTGCCATCGGGCGACCAGGAGGGATGTTCGTCGTTGGTATCTGTGTCGGTCAGCCTGGTAAGGTTGGAGCCGTCAGTGTTCACGATGTAAAGTTGGCCCCAGCCCTCTTGAACAGCATCGCGGTCGGAGCCAAAAACGATGCGCGCGCCATCCGGCGACCAGGTGGGGAGCCAATCGCCGGCCGGGTCATCGGTCAGCCTGTGCTCGTTCGAGCCGTCGCTATTGGCTACATAGATCTCGGTGCTGCCGGTCCTGCCGTCATCATACACGATCCTGCCGATCGGTGCGGTGGCTGCCGGAGTGACCGTAGTCGGCCCAGGCGTGTGCGCCGGGATGGCGGTGGGCTGAGGCATCGGCGTCACGGTCGCCGCCGCCGTCTCCTCCACCACGCGCACCACCTCCAACTGCCCGCCGCTGATCTGCACTCGCAGCGGCACCCGGCTCAGGATGAGGAAGAAAGCCGCCAGCGCGACCGCGCCTCCCACCGCCCACCCCGCCCAGCGCGGCAAGCGCAGCCGACGCGCCCTGGCCCGTGGCGCAGCACGAACCGCACCCGGCACAGGCGTTGTTTGCTTTATCACTGGCTCTGTCCGCGCCGCCGCCTCCGCCGCTCGCACCGCCCCGTCCAGCGCCCGCACCATCTCCCCCGCCGTCTGGTAGCGGTCGTCCGGCTCCTTGGCCAGCGCCCGCAATATGACCCGCTCCACCCGCTCCGGCATCCCCGGCCGCACCGAGCTGGGCAGCGGCAGCGGCTCCTGGATGTGCTTCAGCACCACCGCCAGCGGCGTCTCCGCCTCGTAGGGTGCGCGTCCGGTCGTCAACTCGTACAGCATCACCCCCAGGCTGTAGACGTCGCTGCGCGCGTCCACCGGCTGCGCCTGCCCCTGCTCCGGACTCATGTAGACCGGCGTCCCGATCCCCACACCCGTCCCCGTCAGCCTGGCGGATCCCGCCATCATCTTGGCCAGCCCAAAGTCCGTCAGATATGCGTTTCCCTCGGAGTCCAGCAGCACGTTGGCCGGCTTGACGTCGCGGTGAATCACGCCCATGCGGTGGGCATAGTCCAGCGCGCTCCCCACCTGCCCGACGATGCGGTTGATCTCGCTCAGAGAGAGCGACCTCTCGGCCATGCGCTCCTTCAGCGTGCCCGCCTCCAGGTAGCGCATCACCAGGTAGGGTCGGCCGTCCGCCTCGCCATAGTCGTGGACGGGCAGGATGTGGGCGTGTTCCAGTTGGGCGACGGCTTTGGCCTCGCGGCGGAAGCGCTCGAGGAACTCTTTCTCCTCGGCAAAGTGAGCGGCAATGACCTTGATCGCCACGTCCCGCTCCATCGCCGGCTGGTAAGCCTTGTAGACGGTCGCCATTCCACCGGCGCCGATCTGTTCCAGGATGCGGTACGGGCCCAGATGTTGCCCGATCAGATTATTCATCGCTCACCTCCATAGAGCTACAACCAGCAATTCCCGTTTTGGCAATTCCAGCTTGGGTGCATCGGAAAAAACTAGCCAGCACCGTCTGTTTTACGGCGGTGCGGCTTCAAAACGGGAATTACTGATACGCCGTTATATCCCGTAGCAACCCTATTCTACCACAACTAGATGGACAGAAAGGCACAGAAATGTAAACTTTTTGTAACAACCGGCCGATTCCCTGGTAAATCTTGCCCTCGGCGACCACACTCACCACGCTCCATCTTTGAACGCCAGGGGAAAATAAAAACGGAATGGCTCTACGAGCACCCATGCATCCCGCTCCCACGCGCCCCCCACGCCGTCATCCAAAAAGGTCGCACTGTACAACGTCGGCTGACGAGGTCCGCCGGACAAGGCGAGACGGTAGGTAACGGCAACCTGGGCCTGCACGCTCAGGGAGCCGGACCAGTACATCGCGCCAGACAGAGCCTCGGCCACACCTCCACCGCTCCAGGCCAGGGAGTCCGGGACAAGGGTCACATCCTCCGGAAAGATAGTGACGGCCGTAGCAGCGGCAGCGTCGCTGAGGCCGGTATTGGCGAGGGTCAGCGCGCAAGTGACCACACTGCTGGGCCGAGTCGCCGCCGGGCTGCACCGCAGAACCGAGGCGGACAAATCCGGCGCGTTCACTCGCACCGTCGCGGCACGGTGAAAGCGCACTCCCTGATCCTCCAACCCTAAGCGAGCCGTGTTGACGATGACCGCGTCGTCAGGGACGCCGGCAACCACGGTGACCCGATAGGTAAAGGTAATGATCTCGCCGGGCGCAAGCGCCCCCTCCCAGGAGACCCGTCGCGTGGAAGTGTAGTAGGAAGCCGCACCGGTCAGACTACCAGGGATCAGCGTCAGGCTGACCGGAACCGTATTGGAGAGCGACGCCGTGACCTCTTGAGGACCGTCGTTGCGCAGAGCGATAGTGTAGGTGAGCGTGTCGCTGCCGGAGACTGCGCTCCGGTCGGCGACCACGGTCGAGCCGCCCAGCCAACTCAACCAGCCGACGACGCGCTCCATCACCTCGGCGCGGCCCGCCTCTGGCAACGCCTCGTACGGAAAAGCGAAAAAGGCCGTCTTGTAGCCCCCTTTCTGCCGCGCCAGTGCAATGGGCCTCCGATCCTGCTCACGAAAGAGAACAGAGACGTCCGCCGCGGGCGTAACCGCGTCCGACCAGTTGTGGAAGGGATAATTCAACGTGTAAGGCCCCAAGCGGTCGCCGATGGGGTTCTCCGGCACTCCCAGCGCCAGCGTAGGTGTGACGTCCTCAGTGTAGGCCAGCACCCCCAGATAACTCTGGCTAAAGTAATCGTCGCCGTGGTAGTATAGGAAATCCTGAGAGGAAAAAAAGAGACGCCCACCGCCATCAAGATAGTGCTCCAGCGCCGTCTCCTCGTCGGCAGTGACCGGCGCGAACCAGTCGTAGCCGGTGAACCATACGACGACAGGATAACGCTGCAACACGTCCAACGGAGGACTGCCCTGCGCCGGGTCGTCGCCGGCCTTCCCGGTGTGCCAATAGTCGTACCGGAACCCGTTCTCCGCCAGGGCCGCCTCGTACTTTTCCTCCTGGGGATACCAGCGATCGTCGTCCACCAGTAAGACAGGAGCAGGGGATTCGGAAGTCAAGACGACCGTTGGGGCCAGCGTAGGAGAAAGAGAGGATTGGGCAACGAGCGTAATCACGTCCCGCTCGTCCCACCCGGCGTCGGCAGGGATGGTCACGCTCACGACGACAGTGGCGGAGGTACACGGAGCCAGAGAGAGCGCCGGGGCGCTGAGGCGACTCGTCCAGGATGCCCCCTGTAGCGAGAGGCTGACATTATCTGTACCGCCTGCCTGCCCCACGTGGCGCACCCGCACGGCGTGGGTGACGACGGAGCCCGGCAACCCGATGCGCGTCTGGCGAGCGGGCTGCAACTCCAGACCCGCTTGCGGCCACGGCGCTACCAGCCAATCCAACGATCTACCCACCACCTCCCCCCGGGCCGACCGATCATCAATACCTTCCAGGCCAAAAGAGAGATAAACGGCTCGATAATCCAGACAGGTCCCAATCCGTATCCCGCCACAGCCGGCCCCGCGATAGGCCAACACCGGCGCGGCGGCATCGGGGTCATCTATGCCGATCTCGTCGGGAAAATTCTGGTTGTCGGCCCCGCCAGAGCCGGTGATAGTAAAAACCATTCCGGCAAATACATCGCCATCCAAGCCATCCAACACCCGCGATGGAGCATTGTCGCCGGCGTAGCGAGCCTTGAGGTAATCCCAGTAATAGGCGCTCCAATAGAGCCCCGCCCCGCCGCCGTCCAGGAACCCCACGTCCTGCCCGCTCAACAACAGCCGCCCGCCGCTCGAGAGGTAGGTGGTGATCGCGTGTTGTGCGCCGATGTAACCGGGAGCATCTTCTGGCGCGCTCCAGATCACCACGTCGTAGGGCGCCAGGTCTGCGGCGGACGGCGTCTCGTCGGGGATGCGCTTGACGGAATGCACGTCGTAGGCGTGGGCCAGATCGTCCAGCGCCTGGCGAAAGTAGCCAATCTGACTGCCATAGTACCAGGGGCCGCTATCAACCAACAGGATCGTAGGAGCCGGAGGCAGGATTAAATCAACGACGGTAACTTGCCCGGCAATGACGTGCGCGGTCGCGGTCACGATCCGATAGCCCAGGTGATGGGCGCGGACGGTATAGAGGCCGGCGGGAGGCGTAAAGGCATACTCGCTCTCGGTGGTCTCCAAAGGAGTATCCAGCACGGTGACGGTGGCGACGAGTGGCTGACCGGTGGCAGCGTCTGTCACCTGGCCGCGCAGGACGCCGGTGGGCAGCGCGCTCAGGGAGAAATCTTCCACCACCGTCGTGTCCGTGATCACTGCGACCCCCCAGGCAGTGACAGGCTCGTAGCCAAAGGCCGAAGCGGTCAGATCGTAGGTGGTGGGGGCCAGGGCAAGTAAATAGTTCCCGTCGGCATCGGAGACGGCCGTGCTGCTACTCCCACCTCCGTGCGGGGCAGCGACCACAGTCGCCTCGGCGATGGGAGCGCCGCCTCCGGACTGCTCCACCGCACCGCCGACCATACCGGCCTGAGCCAGAGCAACGACAGCAACGAAAGCATCCACCCGCCCCCAGCCAGTCTCGTTGTTGGGAATTGGACTGCCCAGGGGAACGGCGGTACTGGTGATGAGAAAGGCGGTGTGCGTGATGCTCAAAGTAGAGCTGACCGACCGCAGCAGCGCCGCGACGCCGGCGACGTGAGGAGTGGCCATCGAGGTGCCGTTATTCGAGCCGTAAGCGCCCCCCGGCAGGCAGGAGACCACGTTCACCCCCGGCGCCGCCACGTGGGGGCGAACCTCGCCCCAGGGGGAGGGGCCGCGGCCTGAAAAGTCGGCGACCTCGTCGTCAGAGTCGGTGGCGCCGACGGCGAACGCCTCCGGCAACGACGCGGGCGAGCCGACCGTGCCTTCACCGGGACCGTCGTTCCCGTTGGCAAAAACGGCGAAAATGCCGGCCGTCCGCAAGGCCTGCAAATCGGACTGGAAAGTAGTCAATCCGCCATTCTCGTTGCCCCAGGAGTTGTTGACCACGTCGGGAGACTGGCTCTCGTCACCGCCCGGGGCCAGGAGCCATTGGAACCCGGCGTGGATCCAGGAATCGTAGCCGTATCCCTGGCTATTGAGCACCTTGACCCCAATCCAGCGGGCGCCGGGCGCAACGCCGATCCCATCCTGCCCAACGACGGTGCCCATCGTGTGGCTGCCGTGGCCGTGACCGTCCACCGGGTAGAGTGCGCCGTCGCCGGTGGCATCGTACCAACTGTAAGTGTGGTTGGCGGGGCCGTGAGGGTCATAACCCCGGTAGTTGGCCCGCAGCGCCGGGTGGAACCAATCCACCCCTGTATCCATCCCCGCCACGACGACCCCGGTGCCAGAGATGTGGAGGGAGGCCCAGACCTCGTCGGCGCGGATGCGCGTGATTCCCCATTCCGGGGAAGCGGGGATCTGTCTTTGTCGAGCGAGGGGCTTGTCCGCGACCCACTGGCGGTAGTGGTCGAGGTAGACGGCGGCAACTTCGGGCCGTTCGGCCAGGGCCAAGACGACGTCCCGGTCGGCGTGGACGGCAATTCCGTTGAATATCCAGAACGAGGTGTAGGACTCGATCTTGCCGGCGGCCCGCGCTCCCTCCAGATAGGAACGCAACAAGGTCTGGGAGCGGGTGGCGGTGGACTGTAGCGCGGAGACGAGGCGCGACCGGGCCTCTGTCACGCTCGACGCCCCGCCGGTCGCCGCCCGGAGATCGGTCTGCTCACGCAGGCGCAAGACTATGCGAAAAGAATCGTCGGGGCCGGCCTCCAGCAAGGCCCGCAACAGTTCAGGCTCCAAGGGAACGCCGTCCCCCACGCCCCTTTCCGTCGCTCCACAGGGAGGCCGTTGCCACGGCGGAGAGAGAGCGGCGAGAGCCGTTCCGTCCCCCACTCCACTCCGGCCAACATCCACCGGCTGCGGGTTGGCGAGGGCAGGGAACCAGGCAACCATCGAGATGAGGAAAGCAAGCGCAGCCGTAACAGGACAAGATACTCTAGTCTTCATCGAATTCCCCTTTCCCAAAACCACTGATTGGTATCTGTTTACCGCAGGGCCGCAGAGAACGCCGAGATTCTGTTCACCGTCGTTTGGCGGGGTCTCCGACCAAGCCCACAACCCTCCGGCGGCGGTCGGGAGTCGCCGCTGCGCTTACAGCCGAACGGAGTGTTCTAGTTTTGCTGTAACTACCTTGACAATGTTAAATTCGCTGCGAGGGGCTCGTAGTGCGCCACGGA
>CAYMWP010000064.1:0-25101 GCA_964393895.1 uncultured Anaerolineales bacterium
CTCGACCTTGCCCACCAGGTCGGCCCCGATGTCGGCGGCTTTGGTGTAGATGCCGCCGCCTAGCTGGGCAAAGAGCGCCGAGAGGCTGGCCCCAAATCCAAAGCCGACCAGCAAACTTACCGCTTCTGGGTCGTCCGGCCCCACGCCGAAGAGCAACATGAGCAACACGACTCCCAGCATATTGAGGGATACGATGGAGAGCCCCATAACCGAGCCGCCACGGAAGGCGATGGTCAGGGCCTTGCCGGCCGAACTCCGGGCCGCGTTAGAGGTGCGCACATTGGCGCGCGTGGCTGCGTTCATGCCGATGAAAATGGCCAGCATGGAAAAGACCGCTCCCGTCACGAAACCGAAGGCGATCTGCCAGGAGAGCACGATCAGCAGCAGCACACCGATGCCGACGATAAAGTAGGAGATCGTCTGGAACTCGCGTCTCAGGAAAGCGTTCGCCCCTTGCTGAATGAAAGAAGCGATCTCCTGCATGCGATCTGTGCCAGCGTTCTGCTTTTGCAGCCACCGATACAGGGCCGCGACTACCGCCAAGGCAAATGCGGCAGTCAAAAGAACAGAGGTGTCAACGAGTCGTGTCAGGTCCACTTATGCCCCCTTAGTGAAATTTGAGTGTAGCCACAAATAAAAGTCTGCGTCGAGATAACACTGATGGCCGCCGATGTCGGGCTGGTGAAGGTGGGCGAGCCCTGCGTCGCCAGCGCCGGCCGTGGACCCACCCCCGCGTGGGGACAATCTGGCAACTGGCAGGCGCGTGTGGTCGTTCCCCAAACTTTGAGCCTCGTCCCCGAGCAACTTTGCCAACATCGCGTTGTTAAAGATACCCTGAGACAAGGTCAAGCAGAAAACTCCGAGGCCGCAGTGAGTATCGCAAGCCTCGGAGTTCTGATGTTTATCTCCTGATCTTGGGCAAGCTCTTTTGCCGGTGTAAGCGTTCCGCCATTGTCCAGAACCCCGTTTCTTGCCTCCACGCAACGGCTTGCTGCTTGTCAGGCCCTTCTGTTTGGCATGATTCTGGCGACGCTGCCGTTCACCACCCAGTCGCCCACGCGCACCAACAGCCCGCTGTCATTCGCCACTGGCTACACGTGCTTCTTCCTTTTCTTCCTTCAAAATGAAACCGACGAGCACGCCTATAACGAGAGCCAGGCCCATGAGAATTATCTCAGGTAACAGGCCTTGCCCAAAATCCAAACCTAGCAGATCTATCAATTGATCTGCTACCCAACGGATGGGTATGCTAAGAACAATTCCCCAGATTATTCTATCAAGACTCGATCGTCCACGTCCAATGCCGCCAAGGTACAGCGTCTGCATGAGCAAAAGTCCGGGAACGAAAAAGAGGATGACGTTCACCAACTCGGGTACTTGTGGCATACAATTGCTCCTTATTCACCTGGCTCTTGGAGTTCCAGAGCGGGCGATCTCTGTTCTTCGACAGCGGTCCGCAACCGCTCGCCGAGGGCATTCAACCTGCCAGTAACACTGCCATCAAGGACGTGATCTCTGACCCTGACGACCAATCCGCCGATGAGCGACGGGTCAATCTCGACGCGCAGGATGAACTCTTGGCCGAAACGCTCCCGTAGACGGCGTTTGAGCAGGCCGCGCTGTTCCTCAGTGAGGGGGGCCGCGCTGCGCACCCAGGCCACCATTCCGGCGGCCTGCGCCTGTTGTCGTGATAGTCGCCCGAACTCGACGGCCGAGTAGGCGGTTGTCATCAGCGACAGCGCCATGGCAGGATCATGTCCAGCCAGTTGTTCAAACTGATCGGTCAGAGATACCAGCGTACCGGCCTGCTCCGGCGAAATTAGATCCTGATCTCGGAGCCGCTCGCTGATCGCCCTCAAGTTATCCGGCCAGGCTTGTTTCTCTGTCATTGGACCTCGCCCGGGGCGTCCACCTCGCTCAGGAAGCGGTCGATGATCCGGTGTTGCATTGGCTCGTCAATACTCTCCTCGACCACCTTGCGGGTGGCGGCTATCACCAGGCTAATGACCTGGTTGCGCATATCGGCCACGGCCTGCTGACGTTCAGCCTCGAACACCTCTCGTTCCTGCTCTAGGATGCGTTGCGCCTCTTCGCGGGCCTCCTTGCGCGCCTGGACTACTGCCTCTGTACGCAGCCGCTCGGCCTCTTCCTTTGCCTCAGCGATGATGGCTTGTCGCTCCTGCTCCATCTGCTCCATACGCTCCTGGAAAACCGCTTCTGCCCGCGCTGCCTCCGCTTCGGCGCGCTCGGCCTTCTCCAGGCCTTCCCGGATCCTCTGTTTCCGTTCTTCCATCGTCTTCAGAAAACCCTTGAAGAGCAGAAAGTAGAGCGCAACGAACAGAATGGCGATGTTGATGATCTGAGCGAGCAGAACGGGAAGGTTGATCCCTAGTGATTTAATCCCTTCCAAAGTCCTCTCCTTTTTCTATTCTATTGCACGAACTTGATGGCTAGAGCAACGACCAGGGCATAGATGGCAATCGCCTCGGTCAGAGCCAACGCCAGGATCAGGTTCGCGCTGATCGAAGGGCCAGACTCTGGGTTGCGTCCTAGTGATCGCATTGCCTCGGTCGAGAACCGACCGATCATCGCGGCTGGCGTGATCGCTCCTAGAACAATAGTCAGCGCTGCTATCAGATTCACATCCATTTACTCGTCCTCCTTGCTTTCGAATATATAGTTTGTCAAAAGATTCTGGATTGAGTCAGTCCACTGTAGCCGCGCCTTCCATAGCGGCTACAATTCTATCAGTGTCCCTCTTCGTGAGCCGCGTGCGACACAAAGACCAGGGTCAGGGTGGCAAATATCAGGGCTTGGATGTAGCCGACGAATATCTCCAGCGCCAAGAAGGGCAACGGCGCGAGCCAGGGAAGCAACATGGAAATCACGATCAGAAGCACCTCGCCCGCAAAGATATTACCAAACAGACGGAAGGAGTAAGAGAGCAACTTGGTCATTTCGTCGAGTATCTCCAGCGATCCGACGAAAGCGTCAATGACGGCGTTCAGTAGCGCATTGAATCCCTGGCGCGGCCCCCGTCCCACCAACCCCTTGAAGAACGCCACAAACCCACCCACTCTGATAAACCGGCTCACGTAGCCGAAAAAGCCGCGCACTTTGATACCGTAAATCTGGGCGCCAATCACCGAGAGGAGAGCCAGAGCAATCGTAGTGTTCAGGTCAGCGTTGGCCGCGCGCAGAAGGGGAACCATCTCCATCTCGCCGTGGTGCTCCACCATAAAGCCGATGGAGCCAAAGCCCGGCATCAGCCCCATCCAGTTGGAGAGAAGGATAAAGAAGAAAAAGGTGCCCGCCAGGGGGAGGAAGAGGTTCGCCTTATCACCGGCCCTGACTTTGGCCACGCCGTCGTAAAACATCTCCAGGCTCGTCTCGACCACGTTCTGGAAACCAGAAGGAACGAGTTTCATTCGTCTGGTGAACACCAGTGAGATGACGATGAGGAACAACATGGAAATCCACGTCGCGACGAGGCTGTTGGTGATGGGGAAACCACCGACGTGAAAGAGCACCTCTGCCGCCATTGAGATGTGGGGCAATTCGTGCACGAATTCGATCATTACACGTTCTCCTCTTGACTACTGCTTTGCGTCATTCGTTTCAGAAATGTAGAAGATAAGCGCCACGCGCCCACCAATCCCGCAATAGATCCCCCCACCGTCAGAGTCAAGGTCACCCAAGGATGAGTGTCCAACCAACCATCCAGCCACAGGCCCAGGAAGAACCCGGCTAGCGATGGGGCAATGGTCACCAACCCGACTCGAACGGCGAAAACCATAGAGCGCAGGAACTGCTTCCACGACAAGGTCGCTTTCCACTCGTCCCCCTGGCCGACTGCCAGGCTTGCGGTCACGGGAGCCACCACGCGATAGCAGCCCGCCACAGCCATCAGCGTGCCCAGGCCCAGCAAGAGCAATACGGCCCAGGGGCTGCTGCCCAGTTTGCGGTCAATCCATAGCCCCAGGAACATGCTGCCCAGCACCGCCACTACCACTACCCCACTGATCTGGGTGGCCAATCCCATAGAGCGGAAGATGATGGCCTGTAAATCAACCCTCTGTTCGTCCTCAGTATTCATAATGGAAAAGTTATAGCACGACTCCCATCAAAAAGCAATCACCCGCCGAAAAATGCCTGCACTGCGGTCTCAATCAGTGGCAGAAGCAGCGAGGGATAGATACCCAGCACCAGGACACCTGCCGTAGCGATCAGAAGCGTCGTCGTGATCGGTCGTGGGATGCTCACCGGTTCCTCACTCGTGGGCGGCAGCAGGTATATCTGCCGCACCACCTGCAGGTAATAGTAGAGGGAGATGACGCTGTTGAGGACCCCCACGACCACGAGCCAGATGAGTCCCTCATTGACCGCGGCGACGAAGAGATTCACCTTGCCCACAAAACCGGCCAGCGGCGGAATGCCCGCCAGGGAGAGCAGGAACAGCAGCATCGCCAGCGCCAGGCCGGGCGAGCGTTGGCTCAGACCGGCATAGTCCTCGATCTGCTCTCCCAACTCCCCGCGCGACATGGCTAGCACCACGGCGAAGGCTCCCAGGTTAGCGAATAGGTAGACGGCGAGATAGAACAACAAAGACGCAAGACCACCGCCCGAGACAGCCACTAACCCGATCATCAGGTAACCTGCCTGGGCAATACTGGAGTAGGCGAGCAGTCGCTTGATGTTCTTTTGCCAGATAGCGATCAGATTGCCCCCCGTCATCGTCATGGCCGACAATGACAGCAGCAAGGTGGTCCAATCAACCTGGAACTGGGGGAGGGCGAACAGCAGAAAACGGGCCAGCACGGCAAAGCCTGCCACCTTGGGGCCTAGAGAGAGGAACGCCGTCACCGGTGTGGGTGCGCCCTCGTAGGCGTCGGGCGCCCACTGGTGAAACGGCACCGCCGCAACTTTGAAGCCCAACCCTGCCATGACGAAGAGCATCGCCAGCAGCACCGTCACGTGCTCCGTGGTGCCTGCGCCGAGTTGGGCGGCGATGGCATGGAGATCGGTCGCCCCGGTGAGACCGAAAAGCAGGGACATCCCGTACAGCATCATCGCGGAAAGCGCCGCTCCATAGAGAAAGTACTTGATGGCCGCTTCGCTGGAGCGCCGATCCTCTCGCAGGTAGCCGGTGAGGATGTACGAGGTGATGCTAAGGAAATCAACCGCGAGGAAGATGAGCACCAAGTTGCTGGCTCCGGCGACGAGCGTGATCGCCAGCGTGGCAAAGATCAGCAGGGCGTAGAACGCGCCCTGGTGGCGGGAGTGTTCTTGCATGTACGGCCCAGAAAAGAGAGCTACCATCCCCACGCTGACGAGCGCCAATATCTTGGCCACCAGTGCCAGGCCGTCCAGAGTCAACACTGCCAGTACCGTCGCGGGCGGCTGGCCCAGCAGCGTGATGCAGGCCACCAACGCGACGACCAGTCCCGCTAACGCTGCGTAGGGACTCCAGCCCTGGTCAGCTTGATGGGGGCGGATCGCGTCCACCAGCAGGATGATCAGGCCGGTCAACAGCAATATCAATTCCGGCGAGAGTTGCCACAGAATGAGTGCTAGATTTTGGGTTGTGTCTCCAAGCATTAAGACTTGACCTCCCTGTGAGCGGAGACCTCAGCGGATGGCGGCCAGCAGTTCCGACACACCCGTCTGAATAACGGCCAGCATCGGTTGGGGCAGCACGCCAAATCCAACAATGAAGGCGCACATGAACATCAGCGCCACCTTTTCCAATGTAGAGGTCGGGGGAATATCCTGGAATTCTTCCTTGAGCGGGCCGAAGAAGATCATGTAGGTGAACCGCAAGATGTAGGCCGCCGTCACGACGACGCCGACCAACGAGATGACCGCAATGATCGGGTAGGTATGCCACACCCCCATGAGCACCTGGAACTCGGCCACAAAGCCGCTAAAGCCCGGCATGCCCATAGAAGATAATCCGGCGATGATAAAGGCGACGGCCACGAAGGGCAGTTTACGCACCAGTCCTCCCAACTCGGGAATCTGACGGGTGTGAGTGCGACGATAGACCAATCCGACCGCGGCAAAAAAGATGCCCGTCATGATGCCGTGGGAGAACATTTGCATCGTTGCTCCCGCCAGCCCGATCTGCGACAGGGTGGCCACACCCATCGTCACGTATCCCATGTGGCTCACGCTAGAGTAGCCGATGACGTACTTGATGTCTCGCTGGGCAAAGGCCACCGTCGCTCCGTAGACCACATTGACCGCGGTGAGGATGATGATCCAGGGCAACCACTGGCGCGCCCCATCGGGGAAGAGAAACACACCTACTCGCAGCGCGGCGTAAGCGCCCATCTTCATCAGCACGCCTGCGTGCAACATACTGACCGCGGTGGGCGCCGCCACGTGGCCATCGGGCGACCAGGTGTGAAGGGGCCACAGGCCACCCAGCACGTCAAACCCGATAAAGATGGGCAGAAAGATGGCGGCCTGAAACGCTGGGCCAAAGTTGACCTTGGCAAGTTCCAGGAGGTCAAAGGTGCCCAGACCAGATGCGACGCTCGCCACCAGCACGCCGGCCAGTGCTAGCGAACTCCCCACCAGCAGATAGAGAGTGAGCTTCATGGCCGCGTACTCTTTGCGTGTGGTGCCCCAGATGCCGATCAGAAGGTACATTGGCAACACGGCCAGTTCGTAGCAGACGAACAGCAGAAAAAGGTCCAGCGCCACAAAGGTGCCAAACACGCCGGTCACCAGGAGCAACAGCATAGCAAAGAACTCGCGCGGCCGATGGTCGCGCACCCAGGAGACGAGCACCCCGCTAAAGATGATGATGCCAGTCAGTAGCACCAGCGGCAGACTGATCCCATCCACCCCCACGTGATAGGAGACGCCCAGGCCGGGTATCCACCTCATCTGCTCCTCGAACTGGATGCCGCCCAGCGTGTGGTCGTAGGCGAAGAAGGCATAGATCGAACCGAGGCAGGAGATGAAAGACGCGACGGCGGCCGTGGCCTTGATGTCCGTGTGGCGATCCTCGGGGAGCGCCAGGATGATCAGCGCCCCGACCACGGGAGAGAACATGATGATGCTCAGAATAGGCAGGTTCATGGGCTGACAGACTCCTTATTCACTCAGGTAGTACGGCGGGATCACTCAGCGCAAGAGAGTGTGAGTCAGACTCTCCATAGCAGTGTTGAACAGATTCAGGATTGGCGTTGGATAGATACCAAAGACGAGCATCGTCGCCACCAGCGGCCAGAGGGTGGCTTTTTCCCACCATTCCATATCGCTCAACTGGGCCCAGCGCTCCTTGGGTTCCCCCAGGAACATGTGCTGCACAATGTTCCACAGGATGTAACCGGCAGTGAAGACGATGCCCAGACCGCCGATGATGGCGAATAACGGGATGGTGCCCATAGAGCCACGGAAGACGAAGAACTCGCTCCAGAATCCGATCAGCCCCGGTAGTCCCAGCGAAGCAAAACACGTTACCAGCATCATGCCGTAAAAATATGGGATTTGTGTGCCCAATCCCCCAAACGCCTTGAGCTCGCGGGTGTGTGCGCGATCGTAGATCACGCCCACCAGGAAGAACAAGCCGCCGGTGGTGATGCCGTGGGTGAACATCTGCATGGCCGCGCCGTTGAGAGCGAGATTGGCGCTGGATAACTTGTCGCCTCCCAGATAGATGCCGGCCGCTCCGCCACAGATGCCCAGCAGTACGTATCCCATGTGGCTGACCGAGGAGTAGGCGATCAGCTTTTTGAGGTCCCACTGCGCCATGCACACCATCGCTCCGTATACGATGCTGATCACGGCCAGGACTGGCAGGATCGGTACCACGATCGAGTAGTAGCCAAAGACCTGGGGAAAGAGTGAGAGGGGGATGCGCACCAGCCCATAGGCGCCCAGCTTGAGTAACACCCCAGCCAGCAGCACGCTGCCGCAGACCGGGGCCTCGGTGTGGGCGTCGGGCAACCAGGTGTGAATGGGAAAGGAGGGCAACTTGATGGCAAAGGCGATGAAAAAGGCCCAGAAGGCTGTGGCTGCGTAGGTAAAGTTGTCGGCAAAAGGCTGGGCTGCGGCCGCTTCCAGGATGCTAAAAGTGTCGGTCTTCAGGTAGACGGCGATGATGGCCAGCAGCATACCCACGCTGCCGGCCAGCGTGAATAGGAAGAACTTGATGGCCGCGTACTCGCGCCGTGGTCCGCCCCACAGGGCGATCAGCAACAGCATTGGCACCAGGCCGACCTCCCAAAAGACGTAAAAGAGCACAAAATCGAGGGAGAGAAAGACGCCGAACATGCCCATCTCCAGCATCAACAGGCTCATAAAGTACTCTTTGACCCGCTCCTTGATGGTAAAGTTGGAGTAGAATGTAGCCAGGAAGGAGAGAACGGCGGTCAGCACGATCAACGGCAGGCTGAGCCCGTCCAGGCCCAGGGTGTAGGTGCTGTTCAGGACTGGAATCCACTCGTGCTGTTCTGTGAACTGCATACCCCCTGCCGCCTGGTCATAGTTCGCCCACAGCACGAACGCCAGGATGAGCGGTACCACCGTGACGGCAAGCGCCAGCCGCGCGATCAATTCTTCCTGGTCCTTGCGGATCAATAGGAGCAACAACGCACCGGCCAACGGGGTGAATGTAATCACGCTCAGGATTGGAATGCCCATTTAGTAAACCCCCTTGAAAATCGAAAGAAATCAGAAATTGCCTGCCGGATATGTTACGGCGAGACCATCACCGGTTCAACCACAGGATCCCGTATATATACATATAGGTGCCGACCAATACCAGGACCGAAACCGCCGCCATAAGCAGGTAGGACTGCACCTGCCCTGTCTGTATCTCGCGCAACCGTTTGCCGGCCCAGGTTGTTGCATTGCCTGTCATGTCCACAGCACCATTGACCACGGTGGTGTCGAACCAGCGGTTGGCACTGGCAATGACGGTCATCACCTGCCCCACGAGGTTGACAAAGGCGTCAATGATGGCTACGTCTACGTAGCGATAAGAGAGATTGGAGAGGGTGCGACCCAACCAGCCAGCCCCGTTGACGATGCCGTCTACGATCGTTCTATCGAACCAGGCAAAAGCGCCCGCGACCAGGATGGAACCCTGGATAAAGATCCACTGGTATAACTCGTCGAACATGGCGCGTCGGCGCAGGAACTCGTACAGGAAGCCTAGCCCCAGCGTGCGCATCCCCCGCTCCAATGGGTCCAGTTCGTCGGCGCGAGTGAGCGGCATCCACTTCCAGTAGACCAGAAAGCCCAACCCCAGCCCCCCCATGGCAAAGCAGAAAACAATGATCAGGGGAGCCCAGTTAAAAGCGTGGCCGCCCGCCTCTGGCAACGCCAGCGACGCCAGGTACCCCCCCGCCGTGTGCTCCACGTGTACGTACTCCTCAATGGTCTTTTCGACAAAGCCGTGTACCCAGTTGGGAACCAGCGGGCCGATGACGGGAAAGTTGTCGGGGATACCGACCCAGCCCAGGCTGATGGCAAAGACCGCCAGAATGATCAGCGGCACCGTCATGCTGGGGACGCTCTCGGGTGCATGCTCGGCGGCTTTGGTGCGCGGCTGGCCCAGGAAGGTCATCGAGATCTGCCGCGCGGTGTAAAAGGCAGTCAGCCCTGCCGACACAGTCAGCACCCAAAAGACCGCCGGGTGGATGTCCCAGGCCATCGCCAGGATCTCGTCCTTGGACCAGAAACCGGCGGTGATGAGCGGAACGCCGGAGAGCGCCAGACCGCCCGCCAGAAAGGTCCAAAAGGTGCGCGGCATACGCTTGCGTAGCCCCCCCATGTTTTTCATGTCGTTAGGGTTGAATTCCTTGTGTTCGTGTGCCTCTTCCTTCTCGTGGTGTTCGCCGTGGGCGTGAGCGTGGTGATGGCCGTGCTCTATCCCGTGGATGACAGAACCGGAGGCGAGAAACAGCAGCGCTTTGAAAAAGGCGTGCGTGATGAGGTGAAAGACACCCGCCACGTAAGCACCGATCTGCAGTGCCGGGCTGGTTGCGGCGGCTCCCAGGCCCAGCGCCGCGATCATATAGCCAAGCTGGCTGATGGTGGAAAAGGCCAGCACACCTTTGATGTCGTTCTGGAAGGCACCGATGGTCGCGCCGTATGCAGCAGTGATAGCCCCGATCCACAACACCACGCCCGGCGCGACGCCCGCTGCTGCGAAGGTGAGCGGCCACATGCGGGCCACCAGGTAGACGCCGGCCGAGACCATCGTGGCGGCGTGGATGAGGGCCGAGACCGGCGTGGGGCCTTCCATCGCGTCCGGCAGCCAGACGTGGAGCGGGACCTGGGCGCTCTTGCCCACCGTGCCGCCAAAAAATAGCAGCGCGATGGTCGGCAGCGCCGGCAGGTATAGATTGAGCGGCGCCAGGTGAATCGTGCTCTCGCTCAGATGGTGCAGCATCTCGGGGCTAAAGACGTCCCGGTACTGGAGCGACCCGGCGGCCGAGTAGAGCGCCAGCAGCCCCAGCAGGAAGAACAAATCGCCCACGCGGGTGGTGATAAAAGCCTTGAGCCCAGCCTGCCTGGGGGTGATCTTGTTGGGATCGAGATAGTTTTTCTCAAACCAGAAACCGATCAGGAGGTAGGAACATAGCCCCATCACTTCCCAGAAGATGAAGAGCATCAGCAGGTTGCCGGATACGACCATCCCCAGCATGCCGGTGGCAAAGAGGGCGATGTAGGCAAAGAAGCGGGCGTAGCGGATGTCCTGCTCTGGCGTGCCGAAATTCATGTACCCAACGCTGTAGATAAAGATCATCAGGCACGTGATAGGTACCATAAAGAGCATCACCGTGGTCAGAGGGTCGATCCAGACGCTGGCCTGGAAGTTGGTGGTACCAGTGGGAAGCCAGTCTACGATGCTCAGGAAAGCATAGTCTCCACCGCCCACCGGCAGCAACACCGCTGACCAGAAGACAATCTGTGCTGTCACAAAGGAAGCGCAAATGGCGATGATAGCCAGGATGTGGGAGAGTTCGTTGTCCTTGTTGGCAAACAGCGCAATGGCCAGAAAAGCCAGGAAGGGAAAGGCTGGGATCAGCCAGGCAAGATTGAGAATAGACATAGACACCTCGAATGTTAGCCCTTGAGCAGATCAACCTCTTCCAGGACGACCGTGTCTCGGGTGCGCCAGATGGCGATGATGAGCGCCAGCCCCACGGCCGCCTCGGCCGCGGCGACGGCGTAGACGAACAGCGCGAACGCCTGCCCGGTCACGGCGGCCGGCTCCGTGTAGCGCCAAAAGGCGACGAGGTTGACGTTGACAGAGTTGAGCATCAGTTCGACGCCCATCAGGATGGCGACGGCGTTACGCCGTGACAAGACGCCGTAGAGGCCGGCGCAGAACAATACCGCTGCCAGAATGAGATACCATTCCAAAGGAATCATAATCAGCGCTCCCTTGCGATTGTCACCGCGCCGATGAGGGCGACCAGTAACAGAATTGATGTGACCTCGAAGGGTAATACCAGCCCGGCGGGGTCTACCAGCGCTTTGCCAAGATTGACGATGCTCTCTGGTGGAACGTCCCCGGCGGGCGCAGCCCATTGGTGGTTCAGCACCGTCCACCCCAGAACGGTACACAGAGCCAACGCCACCAGCGCCGCCAGCCACCACTGACGGTTAGCTCCGGCGACGTTGGGGTTCATCATATCTCGCGTGAGCATGATGGCAAAGAGGATCAGAATGGCAATACCGCCGACGTAGATGAACAACTGCACGGCGGCCAGGAATGGGGCCTCCAGCAGCACGTACAGCCCCGCCACGCCAAAGAACGAGAGTATCAGGAACAACGCGGCGTGGAACACGTTACGCCGCGTCACTACCATCAGGGCCGCTCCTAGCGTGACCGCGCCAAAGATAATGAACAGGACTTGTTGAAGCGTCATTAGCGATCTCCTGAATACGTGAGCAAACGGGTCATCTGTTTCACGCCGGGCTTGCTTCTTCCACCTGCGCCGCTTGCCTGGTCTCGTCGCGCCGCCGCGCCAGCCGGCCTGCCGCCGCCAACACGACCAACACCGCCAGCGCCAGCAGGACGTTGGCCCCCAGGAGCGCGCCCACCCGTAACCACACATCGGCATCCGGTGGCACGGCCTTGCCCACCAGGGCCACCACACAGACGTTCACCAGCGCCACCGGCGTCAGGAACTTCCAGTTAAAGTTCAACATCTGGTCAATGCGCAGGCGAGGCATGGTGCCCCACAGCCACAGCAGGACGAAGAAAACGAGGAGGGACTTGAGCAGGAGCCACAGCGAACCCAGGATCGGCACACTGTCCACGAACGGCCCCTTCCAGCCTCCCAGGAACAGCGTCGCCGTAATGACAGAGATGGCAAAGTTGTTCATGAACTCGGACAGATAGAATTGGCCGAATTTCATACCGCTGTACTCGACAAAATAGCCGGCCACGATCTCCGAGTCGGCCTCTACCAGATCGTAGGGTTGCCGTCCCACCTCTGCCAGAGAAGAGACGAAGAAGAGGAGCGCCGTCACAGGTATCACAAAGAGGAAGGGCACGGTCTGCGCTTTGGTGATCTCTTGCATCGAGAAGGAGCCGGCTACCATCACCACAGTCAGGACGGAGAGTATCTGGGGCACCTCGTAACTGACCATATTGGCTACTGCGCGTAGGGCGCCCAGCAGAGCGTACTTGTTGTTGGAACCCCATCCGGCCATCATCAGGGCGATCATTCCCCCGGAACCGAGGGAGAGCACGTAAAAGATCCCAATGTTGAGATCCGCACCGATCATGTCTTTGCCCACCGGAATCACCGCCCAAATCAGCACAGCGACGGTCAGGATCACTATCGGGGCGATGTTAAAGACCCAGCGGTCGGCGGCAGTGGGGATGACGTCCTCTTTGGTCAGCATCTTGATGGCGTCGGCAAAGGTCTGGAAGAGGGCGTAGGGGCCGGGGTAGGGGCCAGAGTTGTTGGGGCCTATCCGGTCTTGCATACGGGCGATCAGTTTGCGGGCGGCCCAGATGAGAAAGATGACGGCCACCAGCGGGATAAGGGCCAACCCGATGCCGCCGACCCCCATCACGATCACGCGCGCCCATACCTCGGGTAAACCAATACCTTCCAACAAGCCCTGCAACCAGGGGCCTACGTTGGCGATAAAGTCGTTGAAAAATTCCATTTAGGCTAACTCCTATGAGCTTGGCAGCCAAACGGCAGTGACCGACCGTGCGTCTTTCAAAAAGTCGGAACGTAATTCCATTCCGACCTACATCCACTCGAGCGCGTTCTTACGCCAGACGTAAACCAGCGCGCCGAGCAGAATCAGGATAAAGATGATCGCCTCGACCACGGCGTAGAGACCCAACTGGTTGTAGGCCAGCGCCCACGGCAGCAGGAACACGGCCTCGACGTCGAACACGACGAATGCCAGCGCAAAGATGTAATACTGCGCCTTGAACTGCACCCACGCTTCGCCGTGGGGTTGTAGGCCACATTCATAAGTTTCTGCTTTACGGGGATTTGGTTTCTTGGGGCGCAGCACGAAGGCGATAGTCAGTGGAGCAACGCCAAAGATGAGCGCGACGATCAAAAAGATGCCAATGAAAGTGAATTGATCCAACAATGTGATCCTCCAAGAGTGATCGTGAGCGCAAAACAGCGACCATTGCCAGTCACTGGCGAACATTATATCACAATTGAGCCGAAGCGCCAACAGGTGGAAAGTTTATCACATTTTGGTAATTGCGTCAAGTCTGCGCATTCCCTATGTCAGTTAAAGTTCAAAAGGCCAATACAAGCCAAGATTGCAGCCCATATTGCCAGACTCGTCCAATTCACTTGCAAGAATGAGATCACAACAATGCCTCCAATTTCTGACGTAGCACGTGTATCGGCTGGACGCCGACCACGCGCTCCGCTTCTCGCCCGTTGCGGAACAGGATCAAGGTGGGGATGGACTGCACCCCGTACCGCTGGGCTGTAACAGGGTTGGCGTCCACGTCCAGTTTGGCGATCACGGCCCGTCCGGCGAACTCTTGCGCCAGTTGCTCGACCAGCGGCGCGACCATGCGGCACGGCCCGCACCAGGCCGCCCAAAAGTCCACCAGTGCTGGCGCATCCGCCCCCAGCACCGCGCGCTGGAAGTCGGCGTCTGTCACTGCCAGCGGATGTGCTTTGCCCGGCGCTGGCTCCTCCCGTCGAGGCTTGCCGGTCGCTGGCTTTGGCCCCCGCTCCAGCAGGTACTCGACCCACGGGCGCAGCATTTCTGTGCTGGGCATCCCCCTGGCCCGCGCCACCAGGCTGCCCTGGTGGAAGCCGCCGCGCTTTCCCTTTTTATCTGGATGGAAGCCGCTGCGCTTCCCCTTCTTATCTGAGCGGAAGAACAGGAATTGGGGCAACGTGTCCACGTTGTACCGGGCTTGCGCTTGGGGTGCGTCGGTCACGTCCAGTTTCACCACCAACACGTCGCCCGCATAATCGCGGGCAGTTTGCTCCAGCACGGCGTTGAGTTGCTGGCGTGGCGTCTCCCGCGCCGACCAAAAGACCGCCACGACTGGAATCCGGGCTTGCAGAACCAATTGCTCGAAACTTGCGTCATTGGCGTTGATTGGTGTGTCGTAATAATGTGCCATTCCGCCCTCCTGGCCCACGAGTTTGACCAGGATTATAGCCGTTTTGCCCGACTTGACAACCTGTTAGGTTAGGGTATAATGTCGCCCATCTTATGAGGAGGTATGTGTGATATGCGCGAGGCAATGTTAATCAACAGTGCAATCCGGCTCCGCGGTAACGGCGGAGAGTTGGGTTTGCCTCGTCGCAGTGCGCCTGTTTACTGAGGGCTTGACATAAATCATCACAGGCCGGGGGCGCACGCGACGCCCACGGCCTTTTTGTTTTCCCTGGCACCATTCTGCGAGGCCGTGGGCATTGTCCACGGCCTTTTTGTTTGGTTGTCATAGTTTCTATATAATAGGCGGAGGATAAACGATGTCTGCGATGTTATCATTACCTGAGAGTTTTCGCGTCCGTCCGGCGACACTGGACGACATGGAGGCCGTAGTTGATCTTGTGAACGTTTGCTCCATCGAACAGATCGGCAAGCCGCACACCGAGGCGCACATAGTTCGCAACGATTGGCAGTCTCCCACCTTCAATATGGAGACTGACACACTGGTCGTGCTCGCTCCAGACGGGCGGATTGTTGGATACGTTGCGCTGTGGGACTCGAAACCACACGTGCGCATCTATGTGATGGGGGACGTGCATCCCGAATACAAGGGCCAGGGCATCGGCACCACCCTCTGCCAATGGGCGGAGGAACGTGGACGCCAGGCGGTCCTCAAAGCTCCGGAAGGAACCCGCGTAGTGCTGGTGCAGGACAAGTTGAGCTCCGATGAGGCGGCTCAGAAATTGCTGTGCGCGCAGGGTTATCAGTTGGTGCGTCACAGTTTTCACATGCTAATTGAGATGAATGGTTCGCCGCCGCAGCCTGTTGTATCTGAGGGCATTGTCATCCGCACCTTTGTCCGCGACCGGGATATGCGCGCCCTCGTCCTTGCGGTCCGTGATGCGTTCCAGGATCACTGGGGATACGTGGAGCACCCCTTCGAGGAGGAGTATGAGGAGTGGGTGCATTGGATAGACAACGACCCTGATCACGATCCATCGCTCTGGTTTCTGGCTGTGGATGGGGAGGAAATCGTTGGTACGTCGTTGTGCGCTCCCAGGACGGCCGAAGACCCCCGGATGGGTTGGATCGACGCGGTGGGCGTGCGCCGGCCCTGGCGACGGCGGGGCATCGCTCTGGCCTTGATTCGTCACAGCTTTGGCGAGTTTTACCGGCGCGGCAAAAGGAAGGTGGGGTTGGGTGTGGACGCACAGAGCCTCACCGGTGCTCTCAATCTGTACAAGAAGGCCGGGATGGGTGTCCACCGTCAATTCGATGACTACGAGAAGGAACTGCGTCCTGGCAAAGACCTGAGCACGCAGTCTGTGGAAGACTAGAACAATGACCAACGAGACAATGAGACCAACACTGATCGTTGACGCCGACGACACGCTTTGGGAGAACGAGGCCTACTATGAGCAGTGCATCGCCGAGTTCGGGCAACTGATGGCGACGCTGGGCTTGGACCGGGAAGAGGCGGAGCGCACCGTGGACGAGGTCGAACGGGAGCGCGTTCCACTGACCGGGTACGGGCCGCTCCAGTTTACAGAAAATATGGTCATCGCCTACGAGCGATTGTGCGGGCGGTATGGACGGCCCGTCTTGGACGAGGTATCCGAGCGGGTGGTGGAGATTGGTCAACTGGTAATAGCTCCCCCCATCCTGCTGCTGGACGGTGTAGAGGAGACCCTGGCCTGGCTCAATGGGCGCTTCCGCCTGGTTTTGCTGACCAAAGGGGATCAGGAGGTGCAGGAGGACAAGCTGGCCCGGTCGGGCCTGGGCCGCTTTTTCGACGCGGTACACGTCGTGCCGGAGAAGGATGCGGAGGTGTTCCGCGAGTTGATAGTCGGATACGGGTTGGAGCCGGAGCGGACGTGGATGGTCGGCAATAGCCCGCGCTCCGACATCAATCCGGCTCTGGAAGCGGGCGTCGGCGCTATCCACGTGCCCCACTCGAGCACCTGGGTTTGGGAGCGCGAGGAGATTATTGAGCCGGAGCGCGTCGCCGTGCTGGGCAGCTTTGGGGAACTGGTCGGATTGCTTCCCGACCTGGAAGGGAGTTAACGATATGGTTCGAGCAGTGATCTTTGACTTTGGCGGCGTACTGATGCGCACCGTCACCCCCGCGCCGCGCCGCGAGCTGGGGCAGCGCTTGGGGTTGTCGTTGGAGGAGGTGGAGGAGGCGGTGTTCGGCAGTCCGCGCTGGGACGAGGTGCAACTGGGGCGCATCAGCTACACCGAGTTCTGGGAAGACGCGGCGCGACGCCTGGGATGGGATGTCGGCGATGCAAAGGGATTGGGGGACGCTTTCTGGTCCGGCGACCGGCTGGACGAGGAGTTGATGGCGCTCATTCGCCACCTGCGCGACGAGGGGTACCGCACCGCGTTACTCAGCAACGCCCCCTCTCACTTGCGTCAGTTCGTGGAGGGGCTGGGCATCGCCGGCGCTTTTGACGAAATCATCATCTCTAGCTGCGAGGGGCTGATGAAGCCCAACCCCGCCATCTTTGAGCTAATGCTGGCGCGGCTGGGCGCGCGGGCAGAGGAGGCGCTTTTCGTGGATGACTTTCGGGTGAACGTGGCGGCGGCCCGGCAGGTAGGGCTGCGCGCGGTGCGCTTCCGCGGACTGGCGCCGCTGCGCAAACAGTTGCGGGAGCTGGGAATTCCTGCGCCCGACCCCGTTCTCGCGCCTCTGCCGGACGTGCGCGCCGTCGTCTTTGACTGGGGCGGCGTGATGGAGGCGTCGCCGGACGATGCGTACGTCGCCGGGTGGGAACGACGACTGGCGCTGGAGCCGAGTACACTGCCGCAAGTGCTGTGGGGGAAGGTGTGGCGTCAACTGGAGGTCGGCGCGATCAGCAACGACGACTTTATGCGACACATAGCCGACCGGCTGAGCCTTCCTGACGCGGAGGCAGCAGTCAGCTTTGTGAGAGAGTTCTACTCCGGGGATTGGTTCAACCCGGAGGTGGCTGCCGCCGTGCGTACCCTGCGAGCTAGTTACCAGGTGGCCTTGTTGAGCAATGCCTGGCCCGGGCAGGATGAGGCGATCCGCGAGCAGTTTGGGATAGACGTGCACACCGAGTTCGACGTCTACGTCAACTCGGCCGAGGTCGGTCTGCGCAAGCCTGACCCGGCCATCTTTTACCTGACGCTGGAGCGACTTGGCGTCGCGCCGCAGCAGGCGATCTTTTTGGACGACAGTTTGCGTAACGTGGACTCTGCCCGCGAGTTGGGCATCCACGCGGTGCAGTTCGTGGACCCACAGACATCACTGGCAGAGTTGGAGACACTGCTGGATCTAGGATTCGCAGATTTATGATCCACTCTGTTCGCGGAGGACTTGCTATGCTTTCCGAGTTTGATTTCAAGGGAACGATTTCGGACAATCGGTTGGTGGGGCTATTCCGCATGCTCACCGGTTTCCGCTTGGCCTACCTGGGGGCGGTGGTTGGCGTGGGACTGGCGGCGCTCTTGCAGACGGGCCAATCGCTGCTGCTGCGCTACCTGGTGGACGACGTTCTGGGGCAGGAGAGGGTCCGCTCTCTGCCGTTTGTCGGGTTTGGTTTTGTGGCCCTGGCGCTGGGACAGGGTGCGTTCTCCTTCCTCAGCGGCCGGTGGGCCGCCCAGACTGCGGAGGGTATCACGCTCCGGCTGCGCAATTACTTGTACGACCACATTCAGCGCATGTCGTTCACCTATCACGACGAAATAAATACCGGCGAGTTGATCCAACGCGCCACTTCGGACGTGGACGCGGTGCGGCGCTTTTTTGCCGACGAGGCCATCGGCGCGGGGCGCATCGTCCTGCTCTTTGTGGTCAACTTTGTGGCCTTGTGGATTCTGAACGCGCGGCTGGCGTTGCTTTCGGTCATTGTGGTGCCGTTGATCACAGTTATGTCGGTCTTTTTCTTCCGCAAGATATCAAAGGCTTACGAGGCTTTTCAGGAACAGGAGGCCAAGCTATCAACAACCTTGCAGGAGAACCTGACCGGTGTGCGGGTGGTCAAGGCTTTTGCCCGGCAGGGTTACGAACGGGACAAGTTCGAACAGGATAATTGGGAGCAATTCCGGCGTGGGCGCTGGCTGTTGATCCTACACTCGCTGTTCTGGCCGATCTCGGACATTCTGTGCGGCGGTCAGATGCTCGGCGGGTTTTTGGCTGGCGCATTGATGGCTCTCAATGGCACGATCACGGTGGGCGCCTACGTGGCGGCCGCCCGGCTGATCATCTGGCTGATCTGGCCGATGCGCAACCTGGGCCGGCTGATCGTGCACATGTCCATCGGGATGGTCTCCTATGGACGGGTGGTCAAATTGATCAGAGAGGAGCGCGAGCCTCTGGACGAGGGCAGGTACATGCCGTCGGGCAACGTGGAAGGGGATATCATCTTCCGCGATGTCTGCTTCGGGTACGCTTCGACTGCAAGCGAAGCGGCGCTCAGTGCAGGCGACGGTGGTGACGGCACGGTGTTGAAGGACGTCGGCTTTCGCTGTCGGCCGGGACAGGTGGTAGCTTTGCTCGGCTCGACTGGTTCTGGCAAGACCTCTCTGGTCAACTTGTTGCCCCGTTTCTACGAATACGACTCTGGCAGTCTGACACTGGACGGGGTGGAGTTGAAAGAGTACCCGCGCCACTATCTACGCCGGCAGATCGGCATCGTGGAGCAGGAGCCGTTCCTCTTTTCCCGCACGGTGCGCGAGAACATCACCTATGGGGTAGGGCGGGAGGTCGCGGACGACGAGGTCGAGGCCGCCGCCCGCGCCGCGGCCATCCACGATGTGATACTGTCGTTCCCCGACGGATACGGCACGCTAGTGGGCGAGAAGGGGGTGACGCTCTCCGGCGGGCAGAAGCAGCGGGTCGCCATCGCGCGGACGCTGCTCAAGGATCCGCGTATCCTGATCCTGGACGACGCCACCTCGTCGGTGGACACGGAGACGGAGGGCGAGATCCGCGAGGCGATGGAGCGGCTGATGCAGGGCCGCAGCACGTTCATCATCGCTCACCGCATCCAGAGCGTGATGAACGCTGACCTGATCCTGGTGCTCGACGAAGGCCAGATCGTGCAGCGCGGCACACACGAGGAGCTCATGGCGCAGGACGGCATATACCGCCGTATCTATGAAGTGCAGGCCCGCATCGAGGACGAGTTGGAGCGGGAGATTGGCGATGGGGAGGCCCCAAGAGTCTCAGAGACCCTCGGGGTCTGGGAAGAGGAGATCACTGATGTCAGACTTTGAGTTTGAAGAGGAAGAATTTACCACCCAATTCAATGGCAGGACGGTGTTGCGCATCCTGGCCCAGGCCAGGCCGCATTGGCCGTGGCTGGCGGGATTTCTGTTGTCCATCGCGTTCGTCTCGTGGCTGGACTCGTATTTCACCTTCCTCAGCAAGCGGATCGTGGACGAGGGCATCCTGGCGGGCGACCGGGTGGCGCTCACGCAGATCGTCACCACCTACGGCGTGTGGATCGTGGCGTCGTCAGCGGCGATCTTTGTCTTCATCTACCTGGCCGGTGTCCTGGGGGAGCGCATCCGCTACGACCTGCGGAAGGGGATGTTCGAGCATCTGCAGGAACTGTCGTTCTCTTACTTTGACCGGACGCCGGTGGGCTGGATCATCTCGCGCGTCACCTCCGACTCGAACCGTATGGCCGAGTTGGTGACCTGGGGACTGTTGGACGTCACCTGGGCGGCTATGAGCATCGTCACGGCGCTCTATTACATGCTGACCATCAATTGGCGACTGGCGGTGGTCGTGTTCGCCGTCATTCCAGTGTTGCTGATCGTGGCTTCCTGGTTCAAGAAAAAGATCATCGTCGAGTTCCGGTTGGTGCGCAAGATCAACTCCAAGATCACGGGTGCATACAACGAGAGTATCCAGGGCGTGCGCGTGGTCAAGGCGCTCTGTCGAGAGGAGGAGAACCTGCGCGAGTTCGGCGAGCTCACGGGCGACATGTACCGTGCCTCCTACCGGGCAGCGTGGCTCTCGGCGTTGTTCCTGCCGGCGGTGCAGTTCATTAGCGCGGTGGCGGTGGGGGGCGTCGCCTGGTACGGCGGCCTGCAGGTGCAGGTGGGCGGCATAACCATCGGTGGCATTCAGGCTTTTGTCTCGTACATCACGTTCATGCTCTGGCCGGTGCAGGATATGGCCCGCGTCTATGCCGAGATGCAGCAAGCCATCGCCTCGGCCGAGCGCGTCTTTTCGCTCGTTGACGCGACGCCAGAGGTGACCGACCGGCCCGGCGCGGTTGATCCGGGCACCATCCGGGGCGACGTCGAGTTCGACCACGTGGACTTTTGGTACGAGGAAGATAAGCCGGTTCTGCGGGACTTTACGCTGCGCGTGAAGCGCGGCGAGACGATCGCGCTGGTCGGGCCGACGGGTGGAGGCAAGTCCACCATCGTCAACCTGGTGTGCCGTTTTTACGAGCCGACGGGCGGCGCGATCCGCATCGGCGGGCGGGATTACACCGAGCTATCCTTGCACGCCATCCAATCGCGCATCGGGGTGGTATTGCAGACGCCGCACCTCTTTTCGGGGACCATCGGCGAGAATCTGCGCTATGGGCGGCTGGATGCCAGCGACGAGGAGATCGTCGAAGCGGCCAAGCTGGCCGGCGCGCACGATTTCATAGTCGCGCTGGATAAGGGGTACGAAGAGGAGGTGGGCGAGGGCGGCGTGTTGCTCTCGGTCGGGCAGAAGCAACTGGTCAGCCTGGCGCGGGCGATCCTGGCGCAGCCAGAGATTTTCATCATGGACGAGGCGACCAGTTCGGTGGACACGCTCACCGAAGCGTTGATCCAGCGGGGGATGGAGACGCTGATGCGGGACCGCACCAGTTTCGTCATCGCCCACCGGTTGAGTACCATCAAGCGGGCGGACCGCATCCTCGTCATCGAGAACGGACGGATCAAGGAGATGGGCACCCACGCCGGGCTACTGCGGCAGAAGGGGCACTACTACCGGCTGTACACCAAGCAGTTCAGGCATCAGTTGGAGCAGGAGTACGATGTCTTCAAACCGCTCAGGGTGGGGGCGACGGCGTAGGCAAGTCGGCGAATCAGCGACAGAGCGAGGCATTGAGATGAAAGACATTGTTTTCCGGCGGCTCAAAGAGACAGCTATCACGATCTGGCTCTGTGGCTGGTCGAGATGTCACGGATGCCGACACAACACTGTTTACATACCTGGGTGAGCGGCAGCGCGGCCGAGCTAGAGCAGCAACTGCTGAGCTATCTGGACGATGGCGAGTTGTGCTACGTCCTGGAGCTGCGAAACGGTTGCCTCGTGGGGGCAATGGGGAGCGAGTACGATGAGGGGTTGGGGCACGGCTGGCTGCACGGACCCCACGCCGTGGCCGAGCAGTGGGATGAGATCGCCGCCGGACTGTTCGCGCGGCTGCGGTCGGCGCTGCCGCCCACCATCTGGCCTATTACAGCGGCGAGCGGGTGGTGCGCATGATTGGCCAGAGCCACCAGGTCTTGGTCGCCGCCAGGGGGAAGGATGTGCTTGGGTTCGCGGTCGTGACTGTTCTACGTTGTGCTAGATGATGCGCATCTCCTTTCTCGTCTCACTCTCAATCTTGGCCGCGAACGATTCCAGGTCCGCCAGGGCAAACGCGCTTTCATTGCCGGTCGGTTTGCCCAACACGACCATAGTGACGTCCAACTCGCGGGCGGCGCCCGTCAGTTCTCGGCGCAAGTTACCATAACGCAAGACATAATTCGCCGCCACGCCCCGCTTCTGGGCCCGTTCCTGGGCCATCGCCAGCAGAAATTCGCCCATCTTTTCCATCTCCGCCGTTACCACGTCGGGACGGACGGCACGCGCTGTCTTTTGCAAGAACTCTATGTCCACCACGTATAGGAACAGTATCTCGTCTCCGCGTTCTTTGGCCAGAGCGATGGTAGCGTCCTGGGTGCGGTAGCTGGCCTCGCCCCCGCGTGTCGCGCACAGTATCTTCCCCATGCGTATCTCCTCTTTGGATCTGTCGTTTTCAGAACCGAATCAACAGCCACAACGTACCAATCGTCACTGTAATGATCATCGCTGGCATACCGGCCTTGAAGAATTCTCTGTAGGTAATGCGGTAACCGGCCTGCTCGGCGATGCCTGCCGTCACCAGGTTGGCCGAAGCGCCGATAAGCGAACTGTTCCCGCCCATGGCCGAGCCAACGGAGAGAGCGTAGAACAAGACCTGGCTCGACGCGCCGGGGATCGTGCGGGTGAGAAAGCTGACCACCGGCAACATCGCCGCCGTGAAAGGAATGTTGGCAATGATGCCCGACAGGAAGGCAGCAGACCAGGCCAGCACCAGAGTCGCTGCCGTCAGATTGCCGCCCACCAACCTGCTGATAGCATCGGCGATGATGCTGATGAGCCCTACCTCCTGGATGGCCCCGACGACGATGAACAGCGAGATGAAGAACATCAGGGTGGTCCAATCCACCACCTTGAGCATGCTCTCGATGTCGGGGGCCACCCACAACAACATTGCCACCGCGCCTATGATGGCGACTACCGCCGGCACCAGGTGGATGCTCTCGCCCACGACGAAGAAGAACAGCATCACACCAAAGATGATGCCCGACCGGCGCAGTTTGGTCGGCTGGGTGATGCGCCCGCTCTCGCGCAACCGTTCCAGCAACTCCTCCGACAGCCCTCCACCCCGTACCAGGAACTGCGCCCGGTAGCGAATGAGAACGTACACGGTCAGAGCGGCCTGGGCCAGTAGCACGCCCGGCGTCAGCTTGGTCAAAAAGTCGGTGAACGTGAGACCGGCATAAGAACCGATGAGGATGTTGGTCGGTGTGCCGATGAGGGTGCTGATGCCGCCAATGTTCGAGGCCAGCACCTCTGGGATCAGTAAGGACAGGGGGTTGATGCCCAGTGCGATACTGATCTGGATCGTCATCGGCGTCATCAGCAGCATGGTGGTGACGTTATCCAGCAGGGCCGAAGCGACCGAGGTGATGAGCATCAGAATCGTGACCAGCAGCCAAGCCCGCCCCCCTGACAGTCGGTAGGATTGATAGGCCAGCCATTGAAAGATGCCCGTCTCTTCGATGACGCCGATGACGATCATCATGCCCATCACCAAAAAGATCACGTCAAAGTTGACGTATTCCAGCGCCCGCTCAAAGTCAAAGATGAACAGGTCGGGGTTGACCGCGCCGCCGACGAAAGTCGTGCCCAGCACTATGGCCACTCCCAGCAGGGCGGCCATCGTGTTGTGCAGCTTTTCCAGGGCGATGATGACCAAGATGGCGACGAAGGTAAGCGTCGCCACCCAAAAGCCGGCCGTGATGCGCCGGGCAAGCTCCAGGTCGGGCAGGCGGAGCGATTCGCCCTGGTTGAGGCGGGCGACGTCGTCGCTTTCGATCTCCCAATGCTGGGATTGGAAGTGGGAGCGGGAGATTTCTAGCGTCAGCGTCTCAATGTCGCCCACGGCCTCGTGCGGCACGTCCAGCACGAAGGCGCCGTCGGGTTGGCTTGCGGTCGAGAGGAGCACTTTTCTGTTTCCGTTGATCAGCAGGGCGATTTCCGCGTCTCTGACCGGCTCGCCCTGGGGATCGGTCACGCGCCCGACCAGGCTGACCTTTTTATCCGTGAGAGGTTCTTGGGCGTGGGCAGGCGCGGGTGGGTTGTGCGGCAGGGTCAGCACCAACCCCAGGATCAGGATTGCCAATAGCGACAGATATTTAGGGTTTTGTTCTGTCATCTAGACTCAGTAGATCCAAAATTGCTCCCAAACGTGTCAGTTGACCTGTGAACTTACAGGTTTGCCAAATCCTGGTAAGATTGTAGTTGCAAGAAACAACAATCCAAGGAGGCAAACCTGTGGCTAACAATCATACAATCAAATTGACGGATGTGGAAGTGTTGCAGCAAACGACGGAGCTGCTGAAAGAGCATTTGCCTCTGAAGGCAGATGGATACGTCTGCACGACGGAGGACCTGATCAATGTACTGCTGGGAGTGGCCGCGAATTGTAGCACGGTGCAAGCTTTGGGCACGGATCTGGTCGGCAGCCCGGACCCCGAAACGATACGGGGTTACTTGCGAGAACAACTGCGAGTGGAAGACCTGCCTGAGTTGGAGCGACGGTTGAATGCAGCGTTGGCCGAGAAGATCCCCGCCCGAGTCTGGCGGCAGGCCCGCGATGTGGCCATGGATTTCCACGACAGACCCTACTATGGCAAAACGTCGCAGGAGAAAGGGCTGTGGGTACGCGCCCGAGCAAAAGATGGAACGACGCACTTCTATCGTATCGCGACCGCCTACGTGATGGTGCAAGGCTTGCGCGTGACCCTGGCCATTCGCTTCGTGTTGCCTGGGGAGGAGACCGTCGAAGTCCTGAAAACCTTGCTCGCACAGGCCCAAAAGCTCGAAATTCGCATCAAACGACTGTTTTTGGACAAGGGTTTTGGCTGCATTGCGGTGATGAAATACTT